>MAXP01000158.1:1448-8315 GCA_001751085.1 Desulfobacterales bacterium C00003060
TGACTTGTTGAGGGCCTGAAGGCAAGTTCCCATCGATAGTTCAGACGATCAGCATCAGGGTCTTTACTGCCGCCGCCATAAAGGGTTACAGCATCGCCCAAAAAGACGTGAGCGATAAGCTCTCCAGCATTGGCTATTGGAGGATGATTGGAAAGTGTAGTTACTCGTACGGAATGAGAATTACTGGATTTGCCCCATCTATCTTTTGCTATGAGTTGCACCGTATAATCGCCAGGGACGTCCACCCTGAATGTTGGGTTGACCGCCTTGGAATCAGAAAGCCTGGCCTTGCTCGCTCTTGGCTTGGAAACGAACTTCCACTGATAAGACAAGAAATCTCCATCAGGATCATTGCAGCCAGTACCATCCAGGGTTACCCTGTCTCCTACATATACCTCCTGTGAGGGACCGGCATTGGCCTGAGGAGGATTATTGGATTTCCGTTTTTCGGGTATGGTAAAAGGGCCTCCATAGGCCCCCATATCATTAATAGATGAACCCATGGATGGAGGGAAGTTCACATCACGGAATTCAGGCGCCGGATCTCCGCCATCAATGGCCGTGGAGGTTGGCTGCAGATGATAATCATGATGAACCGGATCTACATATAATGGATCGGCAATCATATCCTTGTGTTTCAAAAAACTCTTCTCGTCCTCATAACCTCCATATTGCCGCCGAATGCACCAAAGGTAATGGGGGTCGCAGTTATCTGTCAAATTGTTAGAAAACAGCAAATTATAAGAATACCCTTTGCCTGCAGCCCTAATGCCGGACTCGCCATTATGGGTAATGATATTGTTTTTTATGGTAGGCATCACAGAAGGATCCTCTACCACAATGCCCGATCGACCGTTATCCACTATGGTATTGTTGACTATATCCATGGGCGTTATTACACATCTGATACCCGCCTGCTTGTTTTTGTAGATAATATTATTGTGAATAGTCCCAGTAGCTGCTTTGGCTTCAATACCCCCCAGAGCGTTGTTGTTTATGGTGTTGTTTCGGACCTCAATCCGGGAGACGACCATGCCTCCTGTGCCAATTCCGGCCATCTTATTGTCCCTGATTGAATTCCCCTTGATCTTCAGAGAACATCCGTTTTCCAGGTAGATTCCTGCCTCTTCATTGTTACATATGACATTATTGATGATAGCTGCAGAGCTGCCAGTGCAGTAGATACCCGCAGGTTCATTTTTCTTGATTGTACTGTTTATTATGGTAGGAGAGGTTGATACGCAGTATATCCCTGCGCCTATCCTGGCGTCATCACGGACAATAGCCTTTGCATTGATTATAGTAAATCCATCCAGGGTGGCCTTGTTAGCGCCACATACTACCCAGCCGCCCCTCTTCCCCCCATCTATGGTAGTCACATATGAAGATATGTCTCTGCGTGAAAAATCCTTATTCCATCCCCCTTGTATGGTTACACCCTCCTTCATGGTGATATTTTCATAATAGATTCCTTGGGACACCAGTACTTTGTCCCCCCTCCTGGCAGCATCAATCGCTTTCTGAATCGTAGGATAATTCCTGGGAACACAGATAGTTGCGGCTACAGCTTCCCCTGCAAGGCATAATCCCACAATCAGTAGCATCGAAACAAGACCTACCATCAGGACTGAAGACTGATACCGTTTTCTGACTTTATTGATCATACCTGACCCCTAAGCGAGACAAGCTGGAACTTGTAGTGTTTTGGATTTGCCGCTCACGCATTGAGAAGAGTGCGATACTCGAAATTCAGGGTCAATTGCCAAGTACGACGTGCTGTCACGCCTGGCGAATATTCCCTGCCGAACAAAGTACGAGCATCATTGATAAGCGCCTATGTTTGCCTTGGGCCCGCCATAGGACCCCATATCGTTCCTTGATCCGTCAGGATCATTATAGACTGGATCTCGATTTCCGGCATCTTTGCACGGTGAATCCGGGCTCAAGCGAAAATCACCATTGCCTGGGTCCACAAATAAAGGATCGGCAACGATATTCCCATTTACTCCGCGAAAATCACCGTCCCCTATATCTGAATGATCGGGTCTGGAAGCAGGACTGAACCATGCTGAGTACAGGTCATCCTCATTGTCCCAAAGAATGGTATTCATTATTCTCAGAGTGCCACCTTCAAAGAACAATCCCCCCCCACAGATAGCTGCATTTCCCGTAATAGTATCATTGACGATAGTGCAAGAGGATCGGTCACACGAAATCCCACCACCGGATCTTGCCTTGTTTTTCCATATGATATTATTGGAAATACGAGAAGAATCTCTACAGCAAAAAATCCCACCACCTGCGTTAGATGCCTCGTTTTCCACTATCTTGTTATCAGCTATGTTGGGCGAGGCCCTGAAAGAAAGGATCCCTCCTCCAAACTCAATGGCGTTGTTTCCTGATATGATATTGTTTGCTATAACTGGAGCAGATGAAGAATCACAATAGACCCCCCCCCCGAATACTGCGTTGTTTCCGATGATTATACTGTTGATTATATAGGGAGAGGATGAACGACTACAATAGATACCTCCACCCTTTAGCACGGTTCTATCCATGTCATCAATGCTAGTGATGGTAAACCCATCAATTACTGAGTGGGAACCTGCCATAAAGGTAATTACGGGAGTATTGCCTCTTCCCTCAATAACTGTCTTCTTGGCCCCATATGCACTTCTCAAGGTTATAGATTTCTGTACAATAACAATGTTTCCAGAGAATAATCTATACGTTCCGGACGCCACTTCGATAGTGTCACCGGGGTTAGAGGCACAGAGAGCCTCTTGAATGGTTAAGTAATGATAGGGCACACACAAAGTGTCAGCTAAGCTGGTATTTGCGAACACTAAGGCATACACAATAGCCCAAAAAGCCGTTTTTAAAAACTTAACTTTTGCCACCCAATAAAATCTATTCCTGCTGTGAGGTTATTGTAGATATGATTACGCCTTACGCTGGCAAAAGGGACATTCAATAGCCTTATCCCTGCAGTCAGATTACCATAAATCTCGTTATCCTCAATGACTGCTTCGTCTACATTTAGAAAGACTACACCTGTTCTCCTGTTATCAAAGATAGTATTGTACATAACGTCAACCTCATCTATCTTTGATAATCTGATACCTGATTTCAGATTTCCATAAACCCTGTTATTTACGATTTCCACCTTGATATTGGTTTTGGCGCCGCCGACACCCCTTAAGCCAATTCCTGCCCTCCTGTTATCATAAAGGGTATTGTTCCTAATAATCAATGCCTGGGCGGAGGAATCCAGGTTTATGCCACCTATCCCGGCGCCATTCCCACAACATACATTATTCTCTATGATCGGTCTGGCATATTCTCTCACACCGATACCAGGTGCGTCTCGATCCTTATCAGTAGCATTTGGAAACTGATTACCAAATATCTCATTATCCACGATCAGGGCATCTGAATTTGGACCATTGGCTATCCCTGGACCATAATTGTCATAGATAACATTGTCTTGAATAGTGGGCCCGGCCACTGTTTCAAGAGGTGGCCCCATACCCATACCCAAACCAGTAGATAACATCCCCCCCCAACTGCGATTCCCGGCCAGGATATTGTTGACCACTACTGGTGAGCAACCTCGAATCTCCATCAGGAAGAGCCTTAATCCTGTGCGATATTTGGGCATATTAATAATGGTAAACCCGTCCACTGTCATTGGAGCAACAGTATCTTGGGGAAAGCTTATTAAGTATCCCGGGGCCTTGATCCCGGTTCCATCAATGATGGTCCTCACCGTCCTTCTCAGGACCTTCTTATTTCCAGGGCCATCCACCAGGTCATTACCATCGGAGCCCACAAAGCTGACAAGACTTATCCCTTCCTTCACTTTGATACGCTCGTTGTATGTGCCCGGTTTCACATACACAGTATCCCCAAAATCGGCTGAGTCGATGGCTTCTCCGATACTGGCATAATCATCCGGAACCAAGATATCTTTGGCCATGGCGCCATGCGTAACCACAACCGTCAGAACAAGAAAAACAAAGCGGACCATTAGATTCACAATCAGCCAATTCCCACTCCACAGTCAATTCCCAAACAAGCAGGCGTTCACAGGTTCAGGTTCACCTTTCCAGTGAATCCCCTGCCCGCTCGCCAACCTTGCGAAGCAGGCTGGACTGTTCAGGCTTTCGATGAACCCTGAACCTCTGAACCGGTGAATCTAAGTTTTTTCCAAGGATCTGTATCTCTTAAGAACTTCTCGGACATATTTCTTGGTCTCTTCAAAAGGAGGAATTCCGCCATGGACTTCGATATTTCCTTCTCCTGCATTATAGGCGGCCAAGGCAAGTTCTAATCTCTGAGAAGAGGGAAATCTTAATGCCCATTGGTTGAGAAGGTAGCTAAGATATTTTGATCCTCCTTCAACGTTTTCTTGAGGATCAAAAGGTTTCCTAACATCAAACCTTGTACACGTATCTGGCATCAGTTGCATCAATCCTATTGCCCCTCTTGGGGAAACGGCCTTGCAATTAAATGCAGATTCCACTTCAATGACTGCAATCAATAAGGCTGCAGGAATCTCATACTTCTTGGATGCCCTGCGGATCAGACAATGAATATGATCCTTGTTCAAATTATCCTGATATTTGGCAGGAAAATGTCCTTTATTAGAAACCTTGCACCCGCTTTGTCGATATCCTGCTGTGGAAAAGTAAGGTGACTGTGGTAAAAAATCCTTTTCCGTAAAAACTTTGTACCAGCCGACCTTTCCTTCAGGAGAATCCTGTACCTCACCGGTTATTTGAAAGATGATTGTGCGCTCCCTCCCAATCTGGCGTCTGCCAATATGTTTCGTAGACACGTAGGCCTTGGCCACCAGTTGGTGTTCTCCTATTGTCTCTTTGCCTCTTAAGACAAACCTTTCAGCCTGTCCCAGCTCCATAACAGATGGCCCCATCCCATCTATAGTGACTTCCAACTGGAAACTGGAGGTGTTATTGATAATGGCTACTTCAGAGTAAAGCAGGTCCCCGGGGCTTGTGCCTGGGCTCGCCACGGAGCATGGCAAAAGAAGCAAGAACAAAACGAAGACAACGCACAGTGTGTATATGAGTCGCAATAGGAGCAGATTAGGGAACATTTGAGTCAACCTCTTGAATTCTGGATACTACAACCCAGAATGAAACTCAAGCGCTTATTTGTCGCAAGAAGTATGCCTCCACCCTTTCAAGATCCTCAGCGGCGCTTGCGTTAAGAAAAGCCGGAAAAATCGAATAAACGGGTCGGCATCTTGAAACTTCTCAATAAGTCCGGCGACTTCTCAATAATCTGAGCCGACAGGCGGACAAAAGCTCAAGGCTGAAAGGAAGAAAAGCTAAGAGCATGGGATTTGGGCCGGTTTATTAGATGGAACAATTGTTGCCAGTGTGGTAGTGTCCACACTGATGTTTGGAGTTTACGGGTGGTGGATAGCCTCATCAACTGGAGCTTAGGGCTCGGCAAACCGCCTGAGACATCATGGGTACGTGCCGTTGCCGTGAAAGGAAGCACATGACCATGGACCTGCTGCACGCATGTTGTAACTCTCAGGAATTATACGATACGGCTTTGTCATACGTCCAGAATGTTATTATCGTGACTGACGACAAAGGACACATCCTTTTTGCTAGCCCGGTTGTCAAAAAGATCTTAGGATATCTACCTGACGAACTCAAAGGCAAAGACTTGTCCATCCTTTTCGCACCAGAGGATTTGACCTATCTGTATCCCAATCTGCTTTACATGGCCAGAAAGAACAAGCCTTTTGAAGGCGAACTTATGCTCATCCGTAAAGATGGGACTCGCTTTTTCGCTTTCATGATATTCGGACCAGGTTTCGATCCAGGGCAACGCAAGTCCATCATTGTTATCTGCATTCAAGACATTGACAGACAGAAACAACTAGAAAAAACCATCAGAAAACTCCGCTTAAATGATTTGGTAAATATAGCTAACGGAATAGCCCATGAACTCAGAAACCCTTTGGTAGGCATCGGGGGGTGTGTCAACAGGATTCACAAGTTATGCAAGCACATCCCGGATCAAGACAGATATTATGACAATATCATGTTCAATCTCGGAAAGATTGAACGCTTAGTAAAAAAGATTGAATTCTTTGCCCTTCTTCCTGAACCCTTTTTCACCAAAGTATCTATGAAGAAAGTGGTCGAAGAAGCTTTACGGCCATACCTTCAACAGATAGAAATGCGGAAGATTGATGTGGCCATCAGCATGGGGCAAGAGATTTTACTTGTCGACAGAGCCTTTGTTCTAAAGGCCTTCTTGATTCTGGTCGAAAACGCATTGGAGGCTCTCTCAGACGAAGGAACCATCACGATTAATGGCAAGACAGAAAACACTCAATACAAGGTATGTGTGACCGATACCGGTTCAGGAATTTCCCCCGAAGACCTTCCATTTATTTTCAATCCATTCTTCAGTACGAAGGCTTCCGGAACAGGGATGGATCTTGCGGTAGTGAAGCGGATCATGGACAGCCATGGAGGCCACGTTGAAGCAAGGTCAAAACAGGACAAAGGGACTACATTCCTGTTGTCGTTTCCGCTGGAAAGACGTCGCCCCATACGTATTTCTCTCCTTGAAAACCATGAGCAAGACAAAAAATAGAACCTAAACTGATCGGTTCCAGGTTCAGGCTTCAACGTTCAAAGGTTATAGTCTACTGATATCCTGAACTTTATAACACAATGCTCAGATTAGCCTCTTTCACCCACTGGGCAAAACATAACATTCCGTCCCTATTGACGCGTCATCCTTTTGTTGTCGAGGATTGCCATCCGCAGGCTGCTCGGCGCTCCGCGCCTCACAACCAGCGAATGCAGTCGACTG
>MAXP01000159.1:0-1947 GCA_001751085.1 Desulfobacterales bacterium C00003060
TTATCAGGCATTTTGCAAGTGTGGGCAAAATTGGAAAAGCAGCAAAGTCAATCCTGCAAGATGCTGATAATGGAAAAAACAAAATACTGATTTCAATCATTTCCATGGTTGAAATTCTGTATTTGTCAGAGCGCAACAGGATTCCATTGAATTTGGAAAAAGTAAAACGTAAACTCCTACACTTGGACAACTATGAAATTATCGATTTAGACCTTGATATTGTTGAAACTGCAAAAGCTGTTCAAGGATTGGAAGTTCACGACCGACTCATTGTTTCAACAGCTTTATCTTTGAATGTACCGGTATTGACCAGTGATCAGATCATCAGTGATTCCGGGCAAGTTGACGTAATCTGGAGCTAACGCTCAGGAGCCCCCTATTCGTTTGGTTCGTGCTTCAGCGCTGATTTTGCACTTGACACATACACTGCCTTTTGATACCCATATCCAGTTGGCAAAAAACAAGAAAAATAACCTCTTATCTTTATCTGGGGTAACTTTTCAAAAAGTCAGGGAAAATCTTCCGACAGCCCCAGCCAGCTACTTAAGGCACCTGCCCGTTCGTGCCCGTCCGCCATCGGCTTTGTCTCAGGCGAATGCCGGGCGGGCCTCGCAGTGGCAGGCGGGTTGGATCCCGAAGAGAAGCGGTTCTCCTTGCCCAGAGGCTTGTTACCATAACTTCAAGCGTACCCGGACTTTTTGAGAAGAGTACTATCTGGAAAATTTCCATCTACAGAGAGGTGATTATGCGTTCTATCATATCTCCATTGCTTTGGTTGTTTGCGGTTGTTGCTGTCGTAGCAGTATCATCTTGTGCGGTGACTACAAAGCCCACTGAAGGCACATCGGAAACTTTTCAAAATACCAGCGAGGCTTCCACGGACCTCACATCCAGCACCAGTCCGAGGTCATCTTCTGGCAAATCTGAATCCGACGAATCCAAGAAACAAGCCTTAGAATTCACAAAGGTTAACTTCGAACGTGTGAGAACAGATATGGCCGTGGGCGGCGGCGAACATCTGACATCGCTGGCTACGCTTCTGGGTGTTTCCGATTCCTGCAAAGCGGAGTTCTTCTCTCTTACCAAGAACAGATTCAGCACCCTGTTCATCTCTGATCAGATTGCTCCCGAGGAACTGCTGGCAGAGCTTGATTCGGAGCTTTCTGCCAATCCTCATATGAAAGATTAGGGCTGGGTCAAAAACAACTTGGTAGACACGCAGTGAAGCTTTGCACTATTGGCGCTCAGTTTTGGGCTGGATTTGGCTGATCTGATTGAGCAAAACCACAGGGCACGAAGTGAAGCTATAGCGCTATAGCAGGCTATTTCGAGAATTTTGCGTTTGACCAAGATGGTCGCCCTCTTTGTTGTTATCCTGTGTCTTGTCACTTTTACGTTCCTATCCACATCTTTTGCAGTGGACAGCGCGTATTTACAAGAACTGACAGAACGCGTGCAGGAAAAGCGTTTATGGGAACGGCGCGAGTGGCAGGTGCTATTGCACTACAAACCGAAGCTATTCATGCCGGGTGTAGAAAGCCTGATAGATGCTGAATCCTTTTTTCTCGCGCCCGATGGGAAAAGCGATCCACAGGCGGAACTGGAAGCTACCCTGGCAAGTTTCTTTCCCTCGGGCGAGGTAGACGACGAAAAACAACATCCTCAGTGCGCCTTTATCGCACGTTATAATTGGCTGAAGCAAGAACTGCATTTCGATCCAAAACACTTGCCGGAAGAACCTTGTCCTCAATTTTGTACCTGGATTACCGAACTCGATCCAAACGAAATCACACTTGTTTTCCCAGTCGCCTTTCTCAACAACCCGGCTTCCATGTTTGGGCATACACTGCTCAGAATCGATGCGGCTTCACAAGACGAGAGTACTAGGCTGCTAGCCCAGACAGTCACTTTTGCTGCTATCACCGAGCAAGAACGCGGGTTGTCATT
>MAXP01000159.1:2053-3427 GCA_001751085.1 Desulfobacterales bacterium C00003060
GAATTGCAGTCGGCTTATTTTGACTATTTTTTTCTCGACGAGAACTGCTCATACCAATTACTCTCATTACTGGAGGCGGCACGCCCCTCGCTTCACCTCACCGATCAGTTCCAATGGTGGGCTATTCCTGCCGATACAATCCGGAGCGTCACTGAAGTGCCCGGCCTCCTCAAAGGGGTCAGGTTTCGCCCGGCCCGCAGCACGGTACTGAAGCAGCGTGCGCTCAACATGAAAAGTGATATGCTGGTGATCGCGAAGGACCTTGCAGATGGAAGAATAGCGGCCAATGCAGAAGCTTTACAGAGACTCAACTCACCCGATCAGGCCCAGGCACTGGAGCTGGCAGTGGAATACTCGGAATACCGACAGTCGTCCGACTCCTTGAGTTCCAAGCCCAATGATCACCATCTACTGCCGCTACTGGAGGCAAGGAGTCGTTTGGACGTTCCGCCACAGATCCCACCGGTCAAGACGCCCGAAGTCCGACCGGACCAGGGCCACAAAAGCGGCCGTATTAGTATCGGATATGGTTACGAAGATCCTTTGCGTTTTCTGCAGCTCGACTTTAGACCCGCCTATCACGATCTGCTCGATCCACAGGGTGGGTTTGTACCCGGAGCACAGCTCGAATTTCTCAACGCTTCCGTACGGTACTATCCCAGCGACAACAAGGTAAGCCTGGAGCACATCGGTTTTATTGATATAGTATCTGTAGTGCCCCGTAGCCGTTTGTTCAAGCCTTTTTCCTGGAAGGCAAGTGTGGCTGTCGGGCGTGTGCGTTTTACCGCAGATGACAGGCCGCTGACCGGGCAATTGAATGCCGGAGTCGGGCTCAGCTATGACCTGTCGTCAAAGGCACTGGTCTTNNTCAGCAGTGATCAGCGACCGTTTCCATGAACACACTGCCGTTGGGGTAGGACCAAGCCTGGGTATTCTTCACGATCTTTCAAGACAGTGGAGGATTGGGCTGTCAGCGCGTCTGCTGGAATTCTTTCAGGGTACTACCTGCACGACCTATGAGATCGTCCTCGATCAACGTTTGAGGTTGTCTGATCAGAGTGCATTCAGATTGAAGATTTCCCGAAAACGCGAGTTTGGCAGCGCCTTTACCGAGGCAGCCCTAAAATGGCAAGTTTATTTCTAATGCAGAGATACCGGCTTCTTATTGGGTTGACGTTGGTTCTGGCAGGCTGTAACGGGTTGTTTTTCCAACCCGATAATACGCACGTGTCAACGCCCTGTGCTTTGGGGCTGACGTATTGGGACATCTATTTCAATTCTTCCGACGGTATCAAGCTCCATGGATGGTTTCTACCTGCTTCCGGCGAAGCCGTTGGGACTGTTCTATACTTGCATGGAAACGCACAGAACATC
>MAXP01000160.1 GCA_001751085.1 Desulfobacterales bacterium C00003060
GACCGACAAAAAACTATAGAGTTGCAGAGAAACCCGAAGGAGCCAAAAGGCATGAAGAAACTCGAAGCCGGTATCAAGAAACTTAATGAAATGAAGATGCAAAACGCCGAAGGTCTTCTGCTACAATTTTCTATATAGTCTAATATGTTCTGGTCATTTTTTTGTGATAGCCGAAAGTCATGTTATAGTGAATTAGTAATGAAAATCAAAAAGGGGACAAAAAAATGAAAGAGTCAGTACAAGCGGTCATTGACAAAGTGCGGCCCATGCTTCAGGCGGACGGCGGGGATGTTGAACTCGTGGGTATTGAAGGGGGCGTGGTCAAGGTGCGACTTCAGGGGGCATGCAAGGGCTGTCCCATGTCTCAGATAACCCTAAAAAACGGTATTGAGAAGTTTATGAAGAAGGAAGTGCCCGAGGTGGATAGAGTGGAGTCGGTTGACTAAAAACCTGGACGGTCCAATGGCAATAGCTGAAAAAATACAGAAATACCTTGAGCAGTCCTCGTGGATCCGGAAGATGTTTGAGCAAGGGACACAGCTTAAGGCGAGACATGGGGCCGAGAATGTCTTTGACTTCAGCCTTGGAAACCCTAAGCTTGAACCACCTGCCCGCTTCAAGGAGGTTCTCGTCGATGTGGCAAGGGCCTCGTGTACCGGATACCATAGCTATATGCCCAATACAGGATATCTCTCTGTACGCAAGGCAGTAGCCGGGTTTCTCTCAAGGGAGCAGGGTGTTGCACTTACGGCAGATGAAGTGATTATGACGTGTGGGGCTGCTGGTGCGCTGAATGTGATCTTGAAGACGATCCTGGAGCCTGGTGACGAGGTGATAGTATCGGCACCTTATTTTGTGGAATACGGTTTTTATGTGGACAATCACGGGGGTGTCCTTAAAACCGTGCCCACCGAGTCGGATTTTAGTCTCGACGTTCATGCCGTCCGGACTGCCATAACGCCAAGGACCAAGGCTGTTTTAGTCAATAGTCCAAACAACCCTTCCGGTCAAATCTACTCCGAGGAAAGCCTCTTGCAGTTGGGATCTCTCTTGACAGAAGAAAGCCGCAGGCTGCACCAGACCCTTTATCTTATCTGCGATGAGCCTTATCGAAGGATCACCTTTGACGGGGCAACGGTTCCGAGTATATTCCCCTGCTATGCTGAGAGCATTGTTGCCACATCCTACTCGAAAGACCTGTCCGTCCCAGGTGAGCGGATCGGTTTTTTGGCCGTAAATCCTCAAGCGACCCACAGAAAAGATCTTTTGGCCGGCATGGCCCTTGCCAATCGCATTCTGGGATTTGTGAATGCCCCTGCCTTGATGCAGCGAGCCATTGAGTTCTTGCAAGGCGTGTCTGTGGACGCAACAATCTACCAAAAAAAGAGGGATCTTTTATGCAATGGCCTCTCTCGGTGTGGGTACGAATTCGTAAAACCAAGAGGGGCGTTTTACCTTTTTCCCAAAACACCTATCCCTGATGACGTCGCCTTTGTGAAGGCGCTCCAGGAAGAACTCATTCTTGCCGTGCCGGGAAGCGGTTTCGGTGCACCCGGTTATTTTCGCATTGCCTTTTGTGTGGATGATAACACAATAAAAGGGGCTCTTCCGGGGTTCGAGCGGGTCCTGAAACGGATTTGATCATTATTCAGCATGTGATCTCATCACGAAACAACCCAAACCGCCATGTCCCTTGCCTGTTGGACGATCTTGTTGGAGACACTTCCAAAAAGAAACCGTTTGGTGCGTGAAATTCCACGACGACCGATCATGACGGACCCGTACCCACCTTTGCCTGCCTCCTTCAGGATAGTTCGGGCCACCCCGTGTGCTCTTGTCTCAAGGCGGGTCTTGATGGCAAAACCGGGGATGTCTCTTTCCATCAAATAAGTCCTGGCCTGAGAAAGCATATCTTCGGCATCATCGATCACTCGCTTTTCAATGGTGGCCTCGATGTCGACCAGTCCTGTCCACATCGATGTCATCTCTTCGCCAATCAGCGGCATAACCACATGTAAGACCGTCACCTCAATGGGACCTGCCTCAGCAAGAAGCCATGCGACCCAGTCAAGGACACGTTTGGAATTCGGAGAGCCGTCAATTGGTACCAGAAGCTTTCGCGACTTGACCTCACCGTGTACCACGCAGATAGGCAGTCCCTTGGTATGCTGCAGCACCTTATGAGTGACACTTCCCATAAGAAAAGCCTCTACAGCGCTCATGCCGTGCCGTCCAAGTACGATCCCGTCATGCGTGCCTTCCTGTTCCAGGATATCCTGTGCTACACCGGCACAAGGGTCCTTGATCACTTGGCGGATATTTGCCGGGTCATGGCCCGCCCTGGTAAAGATCTCCGTGGCTTCTTGCAGTAAAGAGGGCGCTCTGCGGCGATTTTCCTCGCTCGCCCGTTGTGCAAAGCCCTGGAGCTGCATCAGCTCGGCCATGTTTTCCCCTGGTTCCAGAAAAAGGGCTGGGATACCAGGAAGGATATGAAGCAGGTCTATCTTTATCTGTGCGCCTTTTCCAAGAATGGATCCAAGATACTTGACCGCAGCCAGGCTCGCAGGCGACCCGTCTATGCCAACCAGAATACGCTTGCCCATGTTCGCTATTTCCTGTGTCATTGGTTGCTCGTTACTCGTTGCTGGTTGCTGGTTGCTGGGCTGGTTGCTTATTGTTCGTTGTTCGTTGCTTGTTGCTCGTTGCTTGTTGTTCGTTGCTTGTTGTTCGTTGTTCCGAAATCCGAAATCCACAATCCGCATTCGCCAATCCGAAATCCGAACTTTCAATTCGAACGTCCTGACATCATTTCACGGGCGTGGTCCAATGTCTTATCTGTAATCTTCACCCCTCCCAGCATACGAGCCATCTCTTTTATGCGTTCCTCTCCATCCAGGGGCGCAATCGTGGTCCGGGTACGCCCTCTATGGATCCTTTTGACGATCTTGTAATGATACTTGCCAAACTGTGCGATCTGCGGAAGGTGAGTAATGCAGATTACCTGATGAAAACGGGCCAGGGACTGAAGCTTCTGGCCCACGACTTCGGCCACACCACCGCCGATACCTGCATCCACCTCATCAAAGATCAGGGTCTCCACTGACTCCTTTGTCGCAAGAATCACCTTTAGGGCAAGGATAATCCGGGAGAGCTCACCGCCTGAAGCGATCTGGATAAGGGGCCTCAGATCTTCACCCACATTTGGGGCAATCAAAAAATCAACACGGTCTATACCAGTTGCCTCTATACCCATGTTGTCCAGCAAAAGATATGGATCTGCACTCCCATCAACGGGGCTGGGTTTGAACCTTACCTCAAACCGGGTCCCAGCCATTCCCAGCGAGGCCAGCTCTTGCTGAACCTTTGCAGACAGTTGTTCCGCAGCTTTCATCCTCTTCTCTGACAGCTCAAGGCATAGCCTGCAGAGTCTTTTGTGCAACCGGTCAAGCCTTTCTTCCACCTCAGTTGCTTGTTCCGGCAGGAACGATATAAGCCTCAGTTCTTCTTCAGCCTCCTTGCCGTAGGTCAGCACGGCTTCGAGGGATCCCCCGTACTTTCGCTTAAGCCTCTGAAGCAAATCCAGCCGCAGGCCTACAGCTTCCAGCCGGTCATTATCAAAAACAATGCGCTGAAGATAGCCGCGCAGGTCATTGGCAATGTCTTCCAGTTGGAGAGAAGCTTCCTGCACCCTTCCCGCTACTGGCGCCAGGGACGAATCAATGCAGTTGAGCGCTTGAAGCTCTCTTGCAACCTCGGTCACGTGTTCAACCACCGCCCCTTCCGCCCCGTACAGGCGGTTCATACACGTGCCCACGGTTTTGTGCAGCCGCTGGGCGTGTTTCAGGCACTGCTGTTCCTGCTCAAGCTCTTTGTCTTCATCGTGACTTAGCCCTGCCTGCTGGATCTCATGACACTGGAACTCAAGGAGTTCTCGACGTTCGGCTTGCTCTATCTGTTGGCTTTTCAGGCCCGCCCGTTCCCTGATCAACGGAAGTATCTCTTGATGGTGCTCCGACACATGGCCACGCAGTCCGGTCAGCCCTCCAAACTGGTCAAGTACCAAAAGGTGTTGTTCCGGTTTGAGTAAGACCTGGTGGGCATGCTGACCGGAAATGCTGGCAAGGTGCTCGTTGATCGTGGAAAGTATCTGAAGGGTAGCCAGTCGGCCATTGATGTAGATTCTGTGGCGGCCATTTCTTTGAATGATACGGCGAACCAACAGGCCTTCGGACAGATCGAATCCCTGTGCCTGGGCTGCCCCTGCTGCCGGACTTTCAGACGGCAATTCAAACAGGGCTTCAAGCTCGGCCGTTTCTTCAGAGGTGCGGATCAGTTCGGGCGAGGCACGGCTTCCCAGGATCAGGTTCACGGCACTCATAATAATGGACTTTCCCGCACCTGTCTCTCCAGTCAGTACGCTGAGCCCTTTTTCAAACACAATCGAAAGGTCGTCAATAATAGCAAAATTCCTTATGGACAGTTCCCGGAGCATTTAGTTGGTCATTTGTTGTTGGGGTTGCTCGTTGCTCGTTGCTGGTTGCTGGTTGCTGGTTGTTCCGAAATCCGCACTCCGCATTCCGAAATCCGCACTCGCCACACTCCGAAATCAGATCACTCCTCTAAGAATGGCGTTAAAAATGGCGTTAAGTGACTGCACCGATTTGGCATCATCCGGCAATTCTATCGTGGGCCGCCCCTCCACGTCATAACGGGAAATCAACTCGTCTTCTTTCACACATCCGGCCAGATTCAACTCAGCCGCATCAACCGCGTCCTTGACTGCAGAGGGCAACTCGCCACTGACCCGGTTTATGATCACGTATTCGTCCCTGATATCAAGCTTAAGCTCCCGCGCAAGATCACGAATCCGTTTGGCTGCCAGTATGCCCCGCTGGGTTGGATCAGATACAATCAGCAACATATCAGCCCGGCGGGCTACCAGACGACTGATGTGCTCCATCCCTGCCTCATTATCCATGACCACGACCCGGTAATTTCCACACAACACATCCATGTACCGGGAAAGCAGGGTATTGGCATGACAATAGCAGCCAGGGCCTTCCGGACGGCCCATAACGATCAGATCATACCCCTCGCTTTCAACCAGGGACTGTTGCACCTTATATTCCATGTAGACATCCCTGGTCATCCCTTTGGGCACGCCATCCTTTAGCCCCTCCCTTGCCTCACCGAGGGTGATTTCTACGTCAAGTCCAAGGACCTCATTCAGATTCGCATTGGCATCCGCATCCACGGCCAGGATCGGCTTGATTCCTTTTTCAAGTAGAAACCTGATGAGAAGACCTGCAATCGTTGTCTTGCCGGTGCCGCCTTTTCCGGCCATGGCAATGGTCAGGCTCATGAAGACTTCCTTTCGTTACGGATCATTTGACAGCTCGCATCGAGGTGTTTGGTCACAGCAGGAAAAAGGTACGTATCGGTATGGGGAAGAAAAAGGGCTCCCATGTACTTGTCCATGAAGGACGGGTTGTCGCTGAGCTCAATATTGGCCATCATCTTGCCAATCCGTTCCACCTCACTGAGCATTTCTTTGGAAACACACACCAATCTGGACCCCAGAAGGGCCCCATTTCCCAGGAAATGAAACTTTTCAACGGGCATCTCCGGAAAAAGGCCAATCCGTATCCCCTTTTCAATGTTGATGTATCGGCCAAAGGCGCCCGCAATGATTACCCTATCCAGGTCATCAAAGGAAAGTGAAAATGTGTCAAGGAGTGTAAGGCATCCGGCAAAAAGCGCTCCTTTGGCACGAATCAGGTTTTCAATATCAACCTCGGTGATGACGATATCACCCCCGGTGTCTGAGTGTTCAGCCCAAGCCAACACATATTCATAGCCAAACCGTCCTTCCCGTATCCGGCCGGAAGAAAGACTGCGAACGAGTTTGCCATTGCGGTCGATCACACATGCAAGAAGCAATTCAGCAAGGATGCTGATCAGGCCGGAACCGCAAATACCCCTGGGTTTTTTTCTTCCAACCGTAATGACCATAGGTTCCAGTGTCATCGGATTCATGTGAAACCCTTCGATAGCCCCGGTGTCTGCTCTCATGCCGTGCTTGATCCCGCCCCCCTCAAAGGCAGGGCCCATGGAACAGGCAGCGCACGCCAGCCAATCACGGTTCCCCAAAACGATCTCACCGTTAGTGCCAATGTCCATGTAGAGGGTCAGTTCTTCTTTCTGAAAGACGCCGGAGCCAAGTATGCCGGAGACGACGTCTCCTCCAACATAACTTGCCACCGAAGGAAAGCTGTAAACCTGTACACAGTCAGGCAGGTCGATTCCAACATCTGTCGCCCATACAACCGGCATAATATTTGCCACAGGCACATAAGGCGCCTCCCTGATATGACGTGTTTCTATGCCAAGGAGAAGATGCGTCATGGTAGTATTGCCGGCCGCAGCAATGCATGAGATGCTCTTTTTTGAGCTGTAGGTATCTTCCAAAAGCTCATCAATGACCAGATTGACGGTAGATACTACAAGGAACTGCAACCTTTTTTGCCCTTCAGGCTTCTGGGCATATACGATACGGGTGATGACATCTTCGCCGTATTCAACCTGCCTGTTGTATTCGGCCCGTTCCGCCATTACCCTTCCGGTTTTTAGATCAATAAGCTGGGCACATACAGTTGTTGTCCCGATATCCAGACTAATGGCAAGATTCTGGTCGGACGTATCCCCCTTTTCTATGCGAACCAAGTTCAAAGGGGCATTTTGGTCCTTTTCAGATAAGAGCGCATTCGGTGCAGGCGTTGCCATGAGTGTGGCTGTAACAAACCAATCACTGGTCCTCAAGATCCTCGGCATGTTCTTCAGGCATCGTATGTCAGAAGAAATATCATCGATATTATGCTGCTGTCTCAGCCCTGCTGAAAAACGCGACAGGTCGCTCACGTTGTCCTGTAAGGTAGGCGGGCTGAGTCGAAGGGGCACCTTGATGGCCATGGGGTCAAACTGCCAGCCTTCAGCCAATGGCCTTGTATCAAGAGAAGAAATCATGCGCTCCGCCTTGCCCATGTCAAGTTCCTGGGTCACAAGCGGTCTCAGACCCCTTGACTCAACAGGAATCTGCAAGGTACAGTCTGAAAGAACAGATGTCTTACACGCCTGCCTCCACCCCTTGTCGTATTTTTCCTGACTTATCTTTTCCGTCTTTTCGCTATCAACCTCCCCTGCCTCAATCCTGACGCGGCACTTGCCGCAAACACCCTGACCGCCGCATGTGGCATTGATGTGAACGCCTGCTGCAAGGGCCGCTTCCAACACGTTAGTCCCCTTGTCAACGCGAATTGAAACCTTGTCAGGCTCAAAGCTGAGTGTGTATTTTATCTGACCCATTACCAACCACACCGACTAAAACAGGCCGCCCGGCTCACATTTCCAGGCGGCCTGTTTCCACAGGTAGAATGGAGCTTTCGTTCAAAAAGACCCTATTCTTCAACCTCTTCTAATTTATCTTCTTTCCCCTCACCAGCCATCCGCCTGTATGTCTCGTACCTTTCTTTCATGTCTTCCTCGGCCTTTTGAAAAAGCGCTTTTGCGTTTTCCGGAAAGGTCCTGGTCAGGCTGGAGTAACGCACCTCCCCCATCAGAAATTCCTGGAAATCACCTTTTGGCTCTTTGGAATCAAGAATCAAGGGATTTTCCCCTGTTTCTTTGCGCCTGGGGTCATATCTGTACAGGGTCCAGTAACCTGTCTCCACAGCCATCTTCTCTTCATGTTGGCTCCGGCTCATATTGATGCCGTGATTGATGCAGGGCGAATAGGCTATAATCAGAGATGGTCCTTTATAGGTTTCGGCCTCAATCAATGCCTTCATTAATTGATTCTTACTGGCGCCCATGGCAACCGATGCCACATACACATAGCCATAAGTCATGGCCATTATTCCCAAGTCCTTTTTGCGGGTCTGCTTACCACCTGCCGCAAATTTGGCCACGGCCCCTGTAGGTGTTGCCTTTGAAGACTGGCCTCCGGTGTTGGAATAGACTTCCGTATCCAGGACCAGGATATTGATATCATGGTCCATGGCAATCACGTGATCCAATCCACCGTAACCGATGTCATAGGCCCACCCATCACCACCAAAGACCCAGATCGATTTTTTGACAAGGTAATCACTTCGATCAAGGATTTCG
>MAXP01000161.1 GCA_001751085.1 Desulfobacterales bacterium C00003060
TTTAAGGAGAGGCAGGGTAATGCTTCTTCCCAGGCTCTCCACATTGTCCGGGTTTACGGCAATGACCGTGTAGCGCCGCTCATCTCCGGCATAGCCCGTGTCAGTGTAAGTGAGTTCGGTCAAAAGTTCAGAATTCAGCTTTACCTCCTCACCCTCATGACCGAGATAAATGTCATATCCAGCAATGCTCCCGTCAGGATGGGTCCAGGAGACAACCGGCGAATCCGTATCTGTCTGCACTACATGCAGGCTCGATACGGGCAGCAAGTCAAAATCGAGGTATGAGGAATTGGAGGGGGCCGATTCATTTCCTGCCTCATCCACAGAAGTCACCACATAGCAGTGATCCGTCGGAGAGGGGTTGGGGTCCACTACCATGGTCTGGGTGATGCCAGTGGCCAGCGGTGTCAGGCCCTCCACAGATGTAATTTCAGTGGTGTCTGCCCGGTAAAGTGAATAGGTGATGGGTTCGGTATAGGGAGGCGCCTCCCATTCGGCCTTGATGCCATTGGAAACCAGCTCAAGGGCCAGGTTCTGAGGCGCACCGGGTACATCCGAATCAGATATTACCTCAATCGACGCACTCATCCCGCTTGTGGATTCCTGCTCGTTTTCCTCACGGATGCTCGCAATTGCATAGATATAGGTCCCATCAAGTGATGGCTCATCAGTAAATTCCAGGACGGTCCCAAGCTGCATGTAAGCGCTGAGCTCGCTTTCTCCGGGCGCCTTACGAAAGAGTTGATAACCCACTGCACCTTCCACTTCATTCCATGTAAGCCGGATCTTACCACCGGGCTGTGATTCACCTGTCAGGCCCGTCGGGGGCTCTAAAGGCGGAAGCTCTCCCTGGTAGACCTGGAATAGATTGTCGCATAGGAAGTGATTGCTTACATTTTCAAGATCATCCACACCTTGATAGATAAAGTAAAATGTCTCAGGTTCTGCAAGACCCGCATCGGCTGAAAACACGAACGTGCCCTCCCAGGCCTGGGGCTCTTCGGGCTGGGCGCTTACCAGGGTGAGGTTTTCAATGGCAATAGTACTTCGACCCTCGCCTGAGAGCAGGTATGAAAGTGTTGGCACCTCACCCGTTTTCATGGCCTCAGTAAGACCAATGGTCAAGGTGACAGAAACGGGATCGTTTTCATCATTCTTTATAAGTCCATCCGGATGTAACGTGAGTCGGCGCACGCTGGGGCCATCCGTATCGATCTTAATGGAGCCACCAGAGTCGATTTCCGTGCCCCGGTTTCCCACCATATCCCTGCCGGAGAAGATGGCATAGGCCGTGCCCGTGGGTGTGGTATCGGAGATGACAAAGAACCCGGAGTATTGCAGGTCTGAGACTTTGTTCAATTCAACAGAGATGGGTACCCCTCCTTCAGGGGTGATGCTCAAAAACGGCGTTGACTGAAGGGCTTCACTCATTGTCAATACGAGGTCCACAACACCAGGGGCCATTCTTCCACTGCCGGAATCATAATTCCCTTGCGGGGTGTATGTAATTGAGAAGGCCCTGGGCATGGTACTGTCGGACTGGGCAGAGACTTCTGCCGAGAGTTCGCTCTCATTGTCCGATGTGCTCATGGTGGTGACACGATAGTAGTAGGTGCCATCCTCTGCCGGGAGATCGTCAAAGGCAGTGAGGGTGATCAAATTGCTATTGACCTTTTGCGCCTGGCCGATCAAGGTGAAACTGGTGGTGGATCGGTAAAGATTGTAACTCTTGACAGAAGTATCTGTAGGTGTCCGCCAGCTCAGCTTGATGACGCCGCCTTCCTTTGACTGGGCCGTGAGATTTATGGGGCTTGCCGGAATAGTAGTATCCAGGGTAACAAGAACCGCAGTACTCGGGTTACTGGTCCCGGCCCGGTTTAGAGCAACCGCCTGAATCTGGTTCTCTCCTTCTGTGAGCGTCAGCGAAATGCTGAAATTGCCGAGTGCATCCACATCCGCAGGATCACTGGCAGGCACAGTGTTTTTATAAAGAATGACTTCCGTGTACTTTTCAGCATAACCGGAGACAGTAATGGTGAGGTTATTGGTTACTAACCCGCTTGCAGGTTGAGTGATGTTGGGCGCTATAGGTGGTTCCAGGGCCACATTGACGCCGTATTCTACCGTGGCGGTATTTCCCAGGCTGTCAAAGGCGACAATTGTGAGTATATGACCACCATCTGCCTCAGGCACGATATTCCAGTAGCAGTCATAGTAGGGAGAGCCGTTATAATCAGTACGAATCAGTGTGCCATCAATGGAGAAATCAACGCGACTCACCCCTGCGGGATCCGCGGCATTGAGTGTGAAGGTGGCCGGTTTTGTGAGGGTATGGCCATCCACAAGGACCACACCACTTACCTGGACATTGGTGATCTCCGGACCAACTGCGTCTGCAACCGGCATGGCCGAAGTTGTGTTAACCGTTTTCTGTTCACCGTTAGAGAGGTTTACGGTAGTTACGGCAAAATAATAGGTGGTATCATTGGTGAGCCCTGCAACGTTGGCAGAAGCCCCGGTTGCAGTCAACGTTGGCGTCATTGACTCCACGGTTGAAAAATCCGTCTCGCTTACATAAACCGCATAGTGCTTGACATACTGTGAGGGCTCCACCC
>MAXP01000162.1 GCA_001751085.1 Desulfobacterales bacterium C00003060
TCACATGGTTATCAGGACCACTCATCCCGCAAATTTGCAAGTATTTTTCTGAAAAGCTATAAGCATGGCTACAATTGGAGTTCCTGCCACAAGGAAGTGTCTAAAGCCCCCCGTTTCTTGATACCTGGACATCGCCCTCATATTGGACCTTCATAGCGCATCGGATCAACTTATTTCCCTTGAAGAAAAACCGCAAGTTTGCTAATTTTATGTTGAACTATTTGTACAAGCTGCTGAACTGGTACATATTTATTGTGTCCAGCAAAACTCCGTCCTCTGGGCGGGGTCAGAGTTCTTTGGCTCTGCCTGTACGTACGTGGTGGAGTGTTGGAGTACTGGAGCAAAGTTCATGTCTATCGTTGCAAGGCGCAGCAAAACCAGACAGATATCGATCGGCGGGGTTAGGATCGGCGATGGCGCCCCGATCACCGTCCAGTCCATGACCAATACCTTTACCCACGATGTTGCTGCTACGGTAGCGCAGATTCACCGCTTAGAGGCTGTGGGCTGTGAACTTGTGCGGGTGGCAGTGCCTGACCAGGCGGCAGCAGAGGCCATCTCATCCATCAGGAAAGAGACGTCCATTCCACTGATTGCCGATATTCACTTTGATTACCGATTGGCTATTGCATCGCTGAAGGCCGGCGCAGACGGTCTGCGGATCAATCCGGGCAATATCGGGGGAACCAGGAAAGTGAGCGCTGTGGCCAGAGAGGCCAGGGAACGAGGCATTCCTGTCCGCGTGGGGGTCAATGCAGGTTCACTTGAAAAGGACCTTGTCAGGAAACACGGCGGCTGTACCGCTCAGGCCATGGTGGAGAGCGCCCTGCGGCACGTAGAGTTGCTCAGGTCGTTTGACTTTCATGACATCAAGGTCTCCATAAAGGCATCGGACGTACTGAGAACCGTGGAAGCCTACCGGTTGCTTTCTTCTCGAACGGACATCCCTCTCCATGTTGGAGTTACTGAAGCAGGCAGCCTGTATTCAGGCACGGTTAAGTCTGCACTGGGTATCGGTATCCTCCTTGCCGAGGGCATTGGTGACACCATCCGGGTCTCTCTTACCCGGGACCCTGTGGATGAGGTGCGAGTCGGCTATGAGATATTGAAGGCCTTGAAGATCCGGCAGCGTGGCCCGGAAATCGTTTCATGTCCCACGTGTGGCCGGTGTGAGATTGACCTGTTCGGGATTGTTGAGCGCGTGGAATCAGCCTTGCTTACAAGCACCACCCCCGTGCAGCTTGCTATTATGGGATGTGTGGTAAATGGGCCAGGGGAGGCACGGGAGGCTGACATCGGGATCGCAGGCGGCAAAGGCCTTGGGATCCTTTTCAAAAAAGGAAAGGTTGTACGCAAGGTGGAAGAACAAAGACTGGTTGATGTGCTGCTTGAGGAAGTGAAAGCGTATGAGGTAAAGCATGGGAAAGGATAATAAGGCAGAAACAGCAATAACACCAACTCGGAGCCTGGACTACGCTGAATGGTATCAGCAGGTGGTCAGGGCATCGGATTTGGCTGAGAACTCCCCTGTACGGGGATGCATGGTAATAAAGCCATGGGGCTATGCACTGTGGGAAAATATAAGGGATGTATTGGACGACATGTTCAAGGAAACAGGTGTAAAAAATGCCTACTTCCCCCTGTTCATACCCAAGCGATTCCTTGAAAGGGAGGCCGAACACGTTGAAGGGTTTGCCAAGGAATGTGCCGTTGTGACCCATCACCGTTTGGAAGAGGGGCCGGACGGGAGCCTAATACCGGCAGGAGTCCTTGATGAGCCATTAGTGGTAAGGCCCACATCGGAAACAATCATAGGAGATTCTTTCTCAAGGTGGGTCAGCAGTTACCGGGATCTTCCCCTGCTCATTAACCAGTGGTGTAATGTGGTGAGGTGGGAAATGAGGACACGTATTTTTCTGAGGACCAGTGAATTCCTTTGGCAAGAAGGCCACACCGCACATGCCATCCGGGCGGAGGCCATGGACAGGACACTTCAGATGCTCGACATTTATGAGAAGCTAGCGCAAGACTATCTTGCAGTCCCTGTCCTGAAAGGGGAAAAGTCGGCCTCTGAGCGATTTCCCGGTGCAGTCAACACATTCACTCTTGAAGCCATGATGCAGGATCGAAAGGCCCTGCAGACCGGGACATCCCATTTTTTGGGACAGAAGTTCGCAAGGGCCTCTGAGATTAAATACCAGTCTGCTGAAGAAAAAGAGGTGTATGCCTGGACCACATCCTGGGGGGTTTCTACGCGTCTCATTGGTGCTATCATCATGACGCATGCCGATGACAACGGGCTGGTGCTTCCTCCCATGATTGCGTCATCTCACGTGGTCTTGATGCCTATCATCAGAAAACCGGCAGACAAGACCACCGTCATGGACTTCACACATTCTCTGGCAAGGGAGTTAAGAGGGCAATATTACCATGATCGCAAGATAGCGGTTGAGATCGATGACAGGGAAGCTCACGGAGGCAAAGGATGGGACTGGATCAAAAAAGGGATTCCGGTCCGTGTGGAGATAGGCCCGAGGGACATTGCCCAGGCCTCGGTTTTTGTGGGGCGAAGAGACAGGGGGCCGAGAGAAAAGGAATCGATCCCGCGGGATCAGTTTATCAAGACTATAGTTCGGATGTTGGATGAGATACAAAAGAACATGTTTGATCGGGCGTTGGTGTTCAGGGAAAAAAACACAAAACAGATCGATTCCCAAGAGGATTTCTATGCCTTTTTTACCCCGAAGAATCAGGAAAAGCCTGAGATTCACGGGGGCTTTGCCCTTGCACACTGGTGTGGGAATGAGACATGTGAAGAAAAGATAAAGACAGACCTGAGTGTGACGATTCGCTGCATTCTCCCGGATGCCGAAGAGGAGACTGGAAGATGTATCGCTTGCGGGGACAAGAGCACCCGGCGAGTGGTATTTGCCAAGGCCTACTAAGGGCTGGGTCAAAAATAGTGAAAGTAAAATGGTTGAGTTGAGTGGATATGATTCGAATCACTGACATCCTTGACCGTATCAGCGTTTACCACCCGGAGGCAGACTTGGATCTGGTGGAAAGGGCTTATATTTATACGGCGCGTGTCCATGAGGGCCAGGTACGTCTATCCGGAGAGCCTTATCTCTCTCACCCGCTCGAGGTCGCGGGGCTATTGACCGAGTTGAAGTTGGACACGGTGAGTGTTGCAGCGGGCCTTCTTCACGATACCCTGGAGGATACCGGTGCAACCATGGAAGACCTAACCCAGTTGTTTGGGAAACCCGTGGCCCACATTGTGGAAGGCGTGACAAAGCTGAGTCTTTTGTCGTTTCGCAGTTCTGAGGCCCGTCAGGCAGAAAGCATCCGAAAGATGATTCTTGCCATGGCCGATGACATACGCGTTATCCTGATTAAACTGTGCGATCGGCTCCACAACATGCGTACCCTTCAGTTCCAAAGTGAAAAGAAGCAAATCAAGATAGCCCAGGAAACCCTTGATATTTATGCCCCACTTGCAAGTCGCCTCGGTATTCATTGGATCAAGGTGGAACTCGAAGACATCGCATTCAAGTATTTTTTTCCCAACCAGTACCATGAAATCTCCAACCAGGTGGCAAAGAAGAGGGATGAGCAACAAGAGCATGTTGACAAAATAAAGAAGGTTATCGAGACGATGATGGCAGAGGCCAATCTTCCCTGTAAGGTTATGGGCCGTCACAAACATTCCTATGGCATCTATCAGAAAATGATGAAGCAAGGAGTGGATTTCGACGAGGTGTACGACATCCTTGCTTTCCGTATCATTTTGGATACGGTGCCCCAGTGCTACCAGGCTGTCGGGATCATCCATTCAGTATGGAAGCCCATAGCAAAACGTTTCAAGGATTTCATTGGTATCCCCAAGCCCAATATGTACCAGTCCCTGCACACAACGGTGATTGTGCCCTTGGGGGAGCGCGTCGAGATTCAGCTCCGCACCAAGAAGATGGATCGTATAGCCAGGGATGGCATTGCAGCCCACTGGCAGTATAAGGAAAAAGGCGGCTTTGATCAGGACACAGGGGCGGTCTTTGCCTGGCTCAGGAAACTGGTAGAGGAACAGAAAGACTACAAGGACCCTGACGAATTCATGGAAAACGTGAGGATCGAGCTTTTTCCAGATGAGGTCTATCTGTTCAGCCCCCGGGGCGACGTGTTAGCCCTTCCAAAGGGTGCCACGCCTGTGGATTTTGCCTATTCGATCCATACTGAGGTGGGAAACCAGTGTACAGGGGCCAAGGTGGATGGTCGAATGGTCCCCTTGAAGTATGAGCTGAAGACCGGTCAACGGGTTGAAATAATTACCTCGCCCCGCCACAAGCCCAGTAAGGACTGGCTGAATTTTGTCAAGACACCAAGGGCCCGGTCTCGGGTACGCCAGCACATCAAGGCAGAGGAACGGAAATGGAGTTTGGCACTGGGTCGTGAGATGTGCGAGAAGCTCCTGCGCAAGCATAATATGAGTTTCAATAAGTCTTTGAAATCAGACGAATTCGAAGCAGCAGTCCAAGGTCTTGGCTACAAAACCGCCGACGACCTGATCGCAGGCGTAGGATATGGCAAGGTGACCCCTCTCCAGATAGTGCGGTATTTGCTCCCAAAAACCGAGATAACAGACGAAAAAGAGACCGTTGTCACAAAGTCAAAGGAGCCTGACGCCAGGAAAAGACCCAAGTCAGGCATACTGTTAAAGGGTATAGACAACGTACTGGTTCGTTTTGCCAAGTGTTGCAACCCTCTGCCCGGTGATCCTGTAGTTGGATACATCACCCGAGGTCAAGGGGTCACGGTTCACCGCACTATTTGCCACCATGCTTTAGATATGGATCCAGAGCGGCGGATTGAATTGGAATGGGCACCAGAGACCAAAGAGTCTTACCCCGTGAGAATTCATGTGCTGTGTGACGACAAGATGGGCGTTTTGGCCAGTCTTACTGCATCCATAAGCCAGGATGAAGCCAATATCCTGGATGCTGCCGTTAACACGCGCATAGATAAGAGGGCGGATTGTTATTTCACTATCTCCGTGTCAGGCGCTGACCACCTGGAAAATGTGATCAGATCAGTCAAAAAAATCAGACACGTCATAATGGTGACTCGCGTTGCCACATGAATCGGAAATCGTGAACCGTAGATCGTTTTACGAATAACGGTTCCCGAATAACGATCTATGCTGGTTTTGTCACTAAACCCGAACGCAGGCACCGCGTACATACCTTGATTCGCTTGACCCTGCCATTCCGGATAGCACGAACCTGCTGCAAATTAGGGTAAAACCGTCGCTTCGTGAGATTGTGGGCGTGGCTCACATTATTTCCGGTCATAGGTTTTTTTCCGCATACTTCACATACTCTGGCCATATTGTTGCACTCCTAAATATCAAGATTTTTTGCAAGCCTTCAAAATGTATTTAACACATAAGATGGCAGGATGCAAACGCTTCGAGGTATATTCTCTCGTTGCTGTTAACCCGTTACTCCAACGGGGGCCAAACTCCCGAGGTCTATCCATCGCTGAAGCTATGACTTCTTCGATTTCGATTCCTTCCCGGATAAAGAGTGCTGTCGTCACCCCAATAGGTTGTCGATCCCCTGACCGGCCCCCAATACCTCACGAAGGACTCTTGTCTTTTAGATAGCAAAACTGAATATTGTTTTCCCTAATCATTCTGAGGGCTTCAAAGGCGCCTCTCAGGAAGGCCTGGGTCATATCGTTCCCCTCGCGGTCCACGACTCTGGCGCAACCATCCAGTACATCGAAGCCATCGCCATCATGGAGATCACAAGGAGTCCTCGGGGTCGGAAGGTATCCAAGCTCCTCTGGACATATAGGAAGCATTGCTTCTTTGGCAGCCCGTTTCACCAGCTTTTCACTGGGGCTGGTTCTGCCATCATAACGGCAGCAATATCCCAGAAGACAGGCGCTTGCAGCAATCATAATATTTGTCACTGGTCATTTGTCATTGGTCAATAAAGGTGAACTGAAGTGCCGGAATTTATGAATCCCTCAATTCCGCAATCCGCAATCGCCAATCCGCATTCACAAGATCAATCCGCCAGATCCGAGGTGTCTTCTCCTTTGGCTGCCGGGCCTCCGTAATCGGCCAGGGTTTTGTGGATTTCTACGTGTGGTGTATAGCGCCTTACCAGGTCCATGGTATCTCCCACATTGAGCTGGTCAAAGAGGAACGCAAATTTTTCTTCCAGACTCGCGCGGATGGCACTTCGTACATCTTCCGGTAGCCCCCAGAGGTCTGCTTTGAAGGGGCCAAAGCCTTTCTTGCGCGTCTTGTATATAAACTGCTCTTCTGTTTCCCCCTCTTTTTGGTCATTGGCATGAGCGCTTTTGATGTGATCGTAGATGCGTTGGCGAAGTTCTGCCGGGAACGCCTCATGGTCGTACACGATATTTTGAAACCCGGTGGCCAGATGTACCTCTGTTGCCTCGTTTTGCACAAACTGGTTGAACGCCTCATCCGGAAGCGTAGATGCACCATGCTGGACTGCGCCTCCCATACCGTAGCCTTCGCGGGCCACCCTTGACAATTCCTTGATGACATCGAAATCGATCTTTACCTGGGCAAGGGTCCCGTCCGGAAGAGGAACTCCCCCGTGGGCAGTGCCTGTCTGGATACTGATCTTCGAAAGCCCAACCATCTCTTTGGGGAGAGTTCTGTTGCAACCGTCCATGAAGGCGCGCAATTCGGTTTCGTCACTGTTCTTTTCACCGATCTCGCCGATCTCGCCACCTACAGAGATCGTAATTCCCTCAGGTTCCCGCTCCCGAATAAACATCGTCAGGTCGGCGCAAACCTCATAGTTGTTTCGCTGTTGTTCGTCCACGGTGGAATAGCTTAGATCCACCAACGTGGACGTATCTATATCAATATTGTAGAAACCAGCCCTTATAGCC
Organism: Desulfobacterales bacterium C00003060; assembly: GCA_001751085.1. Lineage (GTDB taxonomy): Bacteria > Desulfobacterota > Desulfobacteria > Desulfobacterales. Next base: position 6,937 of record MAXP01000162.1, read on the forward strand.
TCGTCTGCCAGGTCGGACACGGCCTGAACCTCAGCCTTAGGGTCAGCCTTGAACTTCTTGGCATTTACCTGAAAGTGGTCTCCCTGGACAAAGAGAGGCCCCCGATACCCTTCTTTGATGGCAGCCGCCATCAGCACACTGAGATATTCAGCAGGTCGCTGGTCGGTATAACCGACCTCGGAACGAGCAATCTCAAAGATCAGGGCACCCGCCTTGCGGGGAAGGGCGGCCCTAAACACAGCCCGTGCACTGTCATAGGCCATTGCGCGCAGATTGATGGCCGGTACCGTAAAATCGAGAGGGACTTCGCCCAGACCGCGACTGACATAGAGTTCATGAATGGATGCCGGATATATCCCCAGCCCTTGCCCCAACTCCCAGAGGAGCCACCTCGCAGCAGCCCGCTGTCTCGGGTCCCCGAACACCGCAATCTTGGCCAGGGTGTCTACGGACGTACCCCGTAGTTTCTCTTCATCCGTAACCGACACCTTTCCGTCATCTGCCACACTCACCGAACCTCCAAATTCAGCCAGCAAGGTTTCCAATGCTTTCGGACTCATCTGACCCTCCTTGTGTCATTAGTTACTGGTTACTGGTTACTGGTTACTGGTTACTGGTTACTGGTTACTGGTTATTTTCTATCACCTCGTGGGTAGAAAGGCAAGTTCTTCGAATCGTATTTCTAACCCCTTATCTGTACCTTGAGGTAAAGGTCTCCTCGCAGGCCTTCTGCGGTTTGGCGTCCCAACCCCTTAAGCCGAAGCGTGGTCCCCTCTGAGACATCAGGGGGTATGGTCAAGAAGAATGGCCTTTTCTTAAAACCCTGGGGGATGTTGATCAGTTTGCGTACTCCAAAAAGGGCCTCGCGTTCTGTGATCGCAATGGGGGCATAGAAATTTGGGTCTGGTCCAAAACCGGCAGGACGAATCACCTGCAAGCGCGGGGTCGTCCGTTTTCTGGTCATGCCCCTGATCTTTCCGCCAACACCAGACCCAGGAAGCATCTGAAAGAGCTTCAGAAAGATGATGCCGAACATAAACCCTCCGATATGGGCCCACCAGGCAATGCCTCCGGTCTCCCCCGGCGACCCAGTGGCGCTCAGGAACTGAAATATGAGCCAGATTCCCAGAAAAAGAAATGCGGGAAGTTCCACAAAGAAAAAAATAGGCAACAAGGTAAGAACCTTTGCTCTGGGATAGAGGATGAAGTATGCCCCCATGACCCCGGCAATGGCGCCGCTGGCACCAATCGTGGGTATCTTTGAATGCCAGTTAAGCACGAGATGTGATATCCCTGACCCCAATCCACATAGCAGATAGAAGATAAGGTAGCGGAAGTGTCCAAGCCGGTCTTCGACGTTGTTACCGAACATATAAAGGAACCACATATTGCCAAGCAGGTGAAAAAACCCTCCGTGCAAAAACATGAATGAAAGAAAACAAATCGCCTGCTGCCCAGTGGTGAAGTAAGCTGAAATCTGGGGAATGGAATAACGTGCGGGCACAAGTCCGTAAACAAAGATGAATTCATTGAGTTTTTGCCCTTGAGACAACTCTACTAAGAAGACCAGGACGTTAACCGCTATGATGAAGCTGTTGACTATCGGATAGGTTTCTGACCGGATGGTATCTCGAATAGGTATCATACAATATTTCGGAATGCAGACTACGGGAGCGTTCTCAAGCGGACGGGCGCACTGCGCATTTCAAATCCCCGAAAGGGGATGGAAAAGGCCTTCTCTTCGGGCCGGAGTCCGCTGGAGGCTGTAGCGTCTCACCGGATTTATACCTCGGAAGGGTGTGGTATCAGACCAGTATTTTGGGCTTTGATATGCCTCAACTCACTAAGAGCAAAAGCTGCCTGCTATCATCTGTAATTATCGATGTTTTTGACAAAACCCTCAAAATCATTCTCCATGAGAAACCGGGATATCATTTCACTAACCTTGTCTGCTGTGTCGACTCGGTAAACCCCTTTCTCGTCTGCACCGGAGACCTTCTTGGCATTTTGAACAATGGCTTGAAGGGAGGAGGCGGTCACCTCCACATTGGCTCGAATAACCAGGGTATCCTCTTTTTCAGGCATATAATTGCTCCTTAGCAAACACATCCGGCGAATGCCTTTGTGCTGTTTTCGTAACTTCTCAAAAAGTTTCGAGCTGTGCGGTTACACGTCAGAGCATTCAACACACGAAAAAGAAAAGAATTATCACTAAAGCACGAAAGATTGCCTGCCCTGGCGCTGTATGTTCGAATCAGTGTACTAAGCCTGTAAGCCAGGTCTGGGCCAGGGAAAGCACGAAAAGAATGTCAGTAACTGGGATGGTTTCATAGTATCTGAGGTCTGTATGTGTCGCAGCTCAGGCAACCACCCCCAGTAACTTGATTTCTATGTCTTGTTTCGTGTCTTCGTACTTTGCGGCGTTCGCCTTGAGAACATGCCGTGTTTTCGTGATGGGTTTTGAATGGTTTCTTAACCGCACAAGTCCAAAAGTTTGGGAAAATCTCCTGAAACGGAGTCCGCCGACAGGCAATTAAATTTGAAAACGTCTGAAACTCGCTATTTAACCACCTGTCGACCCAGGTTATTGAGAAGATACCTGTTTTCACGCTAATGTGATGGCCAAACTAAGCGCCATCTTGTCAATGATTATTACAGTCTTATTGAGAAGTCAACGAACTTCACCCCAGGCAGATACGGTGTTCATATATTTGACTGGCCCGCCAGGTGGTCAGGGGGCTTCCCCAAGATAGGGAAACCTGATCGATTCATATTTGTTCTTGACTCGGAAAGGACATTTCTTCTAAAAATGCAAGATACTACCTCAACGGAGACGAAACCGTTCACTGGGAATTTCATCCACGGATTTCGCAGATTGCACGGATTATTCTAACCATTTGAAGGACGATGCGAAATCCGTAGAGTTCAATCCTCCGCAGATTGATACGACAGAAAAGAGGACACACCCATTTTGATACCACGCCGCTTGCGGCGGGGTAGTTCATCAATGTGAACTCTAAAGGTGTGAACGCCTATACTTCACACGGCCACAATCTGCGCTTTTCTAAAGTCTGTTGTCAGTAGTCTGTTGCATNNTCCTCCAACCTCCAACGGACCGTGGCGACCCAAGATGAACGTATTTAATGGACGATTGCAAAACTCCAATTGTGACCGTGCAGAGTATACAAGGAGACTATACCGGGATGAGCCCTTCATTTGACGAATTTGCGGAACACTTACAGGAAGAGATCGATCAGGATGTTATCCGGATCTATGGGGAAAAAGTGTATGAAAGATGGCGTAACCCAAAGTTTGCAGGACGCATGGAGAGCCCAACTGGGTACGGTCGAGTAACCGGCAACTGCGGGGATACAATGGAGGTCTTTCTGTATCTTGAAGGGAAGACTGTTTCAGACGCCTCCTTTACCACAGACGGGTGCGGTGGCAGCGCGATCTGCGCTTCAGTTGCCTGTGAATTGTCCATAGGGAAAGAGCCCGAACAGGTTGCAGATGTCACTGGCGAAATGATTCTCCAGGTACTCGGAGGCCTTCCTGAAGATGACCAGCATTGCGCTTTCCTGGCTGCCGAGACCCTGCAGGCAGCCTTAGGTGATTGCATGTGTCGATACACTGACACCCAACCTCAGAAATCCTGACGCCGTGTCAAGATCTCAGTAACCGCGTGGCTACATATAGTGCTTGACAAGTCAAAGCGCACGATATATTGTGGTAAAAATTTTAGTGCTATTCTATGACTGTAACAGTTGAGGGTCTTTGGAAGATCCTTTTAGTGGTGTGGATTCCGGCAACGGGTTGTACAGCGGGAGAGGTGGGTAAGTAATGTCATCAAAAAAAAGGCTCAAGAGGCGTAAATCGCGTATGTCCAAGGCGTCCACTGGGCGACCCCAGAAGAAGGCTGCGCCGGACGGTAACGCCGCAAATTCCGCAAGATCTCAGCCGGCACCAGTTGACGGGGTGGTCGAGATTCGCCGGCTGATTTCCAAAGACAAATACAAGGCGGCTGTCACCAAGGCCAAGGAGTATCATAAACACCTTGGAACGCAGGAATCCGAAACGATTCTGGTTGATGCTTATGTTGGTCGAATCCGTGAGATGATCGATAAAGGCCTCGCGGTTGATGCCAGGGCGCTCATAGGATTGGTCAGGGACAGGTATTCTTCCGGCGGAAAGCGCCTTGATGAGATGGATGCCGTTATTTCTGTACGGAACGGTTTGATGGACGATTTTGTCCGTCCCTTGAACGATCCTGGTATCTCACAAGAGAAATGCATGGCCATAGAGGACATTATCAAGCGGGAGTTGGTTGATCTCAACGCCCTGGCCCGGTGCGAAGCCCTTTCTCCCGACCATCCTCTCAAGAAAGGCGCTTTTGCTGTAGCCGAAGCGTTTGCAGCGGTTACAAGCGGTCCGGTCGAGGACGAGGACGAGGAGATTGCATTGTCCGGTGTCCCGCGCAGGAGTCCCATGGCGCCGTGGAAAATGATTGTTAGAGCGATTGCGTGTTTCTATCGCCATGATGATGAAGCATGCGAGAAATGCCTTCAGGCCATTGACGGTGAATCAGCCCCTGCCCGTTTTGTTCCTGTGATACGTGCCATGATAGGGGCGGAGTCCAACAAAGGATTCAAGGGAAACGCCAAATCTCTTATTGCAAAAGTTGATGGAAACGTAAAGGTGATCCACAATTCCCTCAAAACGCTGGACAAGATGCTGGACAGGGAAAATCCGATTAAGACACCCAAGGTGATCCGAGATACGGTATGCACGTGTGAACAAGCCTGTCCTGAGTTACTTGAAAAATTGAAGCAGCATATTTCCATTCGAGCGTGGATGAACGGATTTGAGGCCAAGAGTATCATAAGGGCCATGAAGGGCCCCTCCCTGAAAAACGCTTATTTTTGGCGGCTGCAAGCACGCGCATCGGAAGTAAGTGACCAGCCCCTTTGGGCATGTAGGCTGTGGGAAGAGTTTCGCAGGCACGCCATCCATGAGGGTTGGTTTTCCGGCGATGGCCCGGAAGTAGCGATTCTCTATATTCATATGGCGGAGATGCTGGGGAGATTGCCCGAGGATGAGCTTGAATCAAGACTGGAGAATTTTGAACATAGCTTTAGTGGATTAGGATTCTATTACGAAAAGCAGCCACAGTCTATTTTGGACGTGGTGAGTGAAGATGCAGGGGAAGATATCAACACGTGTTTTCTCAATCCCGAGCGCCTGTACAGGCTGGCAAGCGAGATCGATCCCCGCCCGGAGACGTTCCAGCAGTGGCTGGACTGGATAGAAAAAAACGATTCCGGCTGGAAGGAGACGGATGCAGTGGCCCTCGCCTGGCATGGTGCGCTTTCCAATGATACCCGGCCTCTTTTGTACCTGATGAAGTCAGCAGAGAAGAGAAACGCTCTCAAGAAAGCCCTTGGATACCTCGAAAAAGCCGAACGTCTAAATGGACTGAGTCCTGATGTTCGAAGGGCCAGGCTTCGCCTGCTGGTGGCGACTGCCATACGTCATCTGAAACAAACCAAAACGCATCTGGCAAAAAAGGATTTCAAAGAAATAGACATTCTTCCCCAGTCACGGGAAGGTGATCGTCCGGCATTTCTGGCAGCGTTAAGATGTATATGCGCAGTGATAGACAAGGAAGAATCCGAATTGTCGAGGTGGAGAGGCGAATTGATTAGAGTGCTTGAAAGCAGCCACACGGCAACCGTTGTTATGAAAGGACTGATCAGCGCTTGTAGGCTGCCTCAAGACATAGCGATTCGCCTGTCGGTCGCGACTGACTCATTGGGAGGGAATGATCTTGCCACCGGAGTGGCCAGAGCCTGTACCCTTGGCGACGACATGGGAGTGTCGTTCAATATCCCCGCGAAATGGGAAGAATCTTTGTCCCTGTTTTTTGCCGAACAGGAGTGCCCTCTCGACACATCTCTGATTCGGGCACTTGCCGAGGCTGCATTGCGAAATAAAAACATGGAACTTGCCTATTCCGCCTCAGGAGCGGGGCTCTTGCGGGGTGGAACAGATTCTGCGAAGTTTCTGCTCTTACGCGCTCGGTCTTTGCCGAGATGGATGGACCGGAGAGATGATTGTATCGCTGCCGCGACAGACATAGCCCGCAGGCAGAGAGATATGGACCTCCTTGATGAAGCAATCGAGCTCAAGCGTGGGGAAAAAGGTACGCGATATGGGTTTCCGATCTGGGACAGCATCATGGATAAAAGCGATTTCTCCATGGACACGGAAAAATCGGATGAAGTCATACATCGCGAGAAGGAAGCTCAAGGCTATCCATCGTCAGTGGACTACTTGCCCGATTATGACGACTATTATGATGACGATGACGATGACGATGACGACGATGAATGGTTTGATGACCTACCATTTGATTTACCACCCGACATTCCCCCAGAGATATTTCCTCTTTTCATGGAGCTGCTTTTAGAACACGGGGGAATAAATGGCGAACTTCCTGATCCTCAAGAACTCGCAGAAAAGGACCCTGACCTGATGGATAAAGTCCGTAAGATAATCCTCAAACATGCAGAAGCAAATGGTAAACTACCGGACCTTGACGGCGGCCGGTTTCCAGGCACCAAAGGCAGATCAAAGAAATCCCGGCGGAAGGGACGCAGGAAGTAGATCGGTTGACGGCAAACCCAACTATATACTTCACACGGCTACAATCTGCGCTTTTCTAAAGTCTGTTGTCCATAGTCAGTAGTCTGTTGCATTCAGAGGTTGGAGGTTAGAGGCAAAGGAAAGACTCATCTCTTTTGCCTCCAACCTCAAGCGAAGCGGTCCTCCGACCTCCAACGGACCGTGGCGACCCAAGATGAACGCATTTAATGGACGATTGCAAAGCTCCAATTGTGACCGTGCAGAGTATAACAGGGGAGAAATGAGATGCCGAGAGATTATGACATCCCGGTGTTAGACGAGGACCCGAGAAAGATACTTGGCGTATCAGCCGAAGCCGATAAAGAAGAGATCCGGGCGGCTTATCTGAAAAAAATCAAGGAATACCCGCCGGACCGGTTGCCGGCGGAGTTCGAACGTATTCGGGATGCATATGGAATCCTGCGCGATCCGCGCATGCGTATGCGTATCATGTTGCAGTCAGCGGACCCGGAAGCGTCTCTGACCTCCTTGCTCGATAGCGCTATTGCAGAAAGGCGGTTCGTAGGGCCTGAAGCTTGGCTTGCTGCGATCAGGAGTCAATAGAAATATGTCTATTGATCTGCATGAACGCATCGTGTGGTGTAGACTGCACTGCACAAAAACATTTCGTAACTACTTCAATCGAATACAATGCAAAGGAAAATATGAGGGCACTCATTTAAAACAGCAAGGCCCGGATTCGGAACGTTCACGGGGACAGGTTCAGAAAAGTGAGTCGGGTCAACCGGTTCGGGAACAGATTCTACAACGCTTCGAAGCATGGCTTGAGCATGTATTGGATGAAGAAGAACCCTTGGAGGGAATTGCAGATGAGTTTCTCTCTGAGCTGGAAGATAAACGGGACCTGGACAGTATTGACGCGCCTGACAAAAGGCGTGATCTGTATTCCACGTGGTCCGCTATGACGGCTCTGACCCAGGAAGTCAAACTCCAAGGCCGCGCCTTTACACATCTGAATGATAAGTTAAAGCCGCTCTTAGGACTGGGCGACTCTATTGAAACAGTCGTTGAAGCACATGCTGAAGCGCTATCCGATGCCAGGCGTATCGCCGAGGAAGCTCACGCCTCACGCAGCAAGAGAGACGATGAATTGCTGCGTGAAGTGGAACGCAAAACCAGGCGTGAAATCCTCAATGTACTTCTTGACACCAGGAACAGATTGGTCAGGGGGCTCCGGGGCGTACGCGAGAACCTCGGGAAGCTTGATAAATACCAGACCTCGGAGCGGCGGCTGAACAGATTTTTTTTCAAGCCGGACAATCGTATCAGTCACGTGCTTGACATCGTCAGTGCGCTCAGAGAGGGTTACACATTGAGCCTTGATCGACTTGATGAGGGCATGCAACAACTTGGGGTGCGTGAAATTTCGTGCGAGGGACAACCTTTTGATCCCAGGACTATGAACGTCGTGGACGTTGAGGAAAACGCCGACATGCCTGATGGAATGGTGCTTGAAGTATATCGGACGGGCTATATGCTGGACAGAGAGGTTTTTCATCCGGCTCAGGTAAAGGTTGCACGGGCTCCGATGGAAGCCATTACATTGAACCGCCAGAGCACGAGTTAGCCTCGCAGCTTGCAGCAGAACATTTTCAATCAACAGGAGGTAAGATAGTGAATAATAGTGACTTCATCGTGGGCCTTGACCTTGGTACCACCAATTCCGAGATCGCCGTATTTATGGACGAGCAAATACAGGTGATCGGGCCTGGGGATACAAAGATGCTGCCTTCCTGCGTGGGGCTTTCCCCTGCAGGAGAACTCCTGGTTGGGGCCCCGGCGCGGAACCAGGAGCTTCTCTATCCGGAACGTACCGTCAGGAGTATAAAGCGCAAAATGGGCAGTGAAGAAACGGTGACGCTGGGCGACAAGACATTCACACCACAGGAAATATCCGCATTTATCCTTCGCGAGCTGGCCGAATGGGCCTACAGGAAACTGGGGCGGCCTGCAAAAAAGGCAGTTATTACCGTTCCTGCCTATTTCTCAGACAGCCAGCGGAACGCCACGCGCGAGGCCGGGCAGCTTGCCGGACTTGACGTTATCCGTATACTCAATGAACCAACCGCTGCGAGCCTCGCTTACGGCTACGGTTCCGAGCAGAAACGCACGGTTCTGATCTACGACCTTGGCGGCGGAACGTTCGACGTTTCTATAGTGACTATCGAGAGGGATGTCACGGAAGTGCTTGCGAGCCATGGTAATAACCGCCTCGGCGGAGACGATTTCGATCAACTCCTGGCTGATCGCCTCGTGCGTGAATTCAGGGACACCCACGGGATAGATCTGAGCGATGGCCATCGTGCGGCTTACTCCCGCGTGTGGTGGGCTGCTGAAGAAACAAAAAAGAAACTGAGTTTCGAACCGTTTGTCAAGATACGGGAAGAAGCCCTGGTCACAATCGACGGCAAGCCCCTGCATCTCGAGACCGAGATATCCCGCGAAGAACACGAGGAGATGATACTGCCACTGGTTGAGTCCACCCTTGACAGTGTCTCCAGAGCGATGGATGATGCTGAAAAAAAGCCCGGTGATCTTGATGCCATCCTGCTGGTCGGTGGATCTACACGCATTCCCCTGGTATCACGGGTGCTTGAAGAACGGGCCTGCATCATACCACACCAGGATGTCCATCCGGACCTGTGCGTGGCCCTGGGCGCCGGGGTACTCGCATCACGGCTTGCCGGGTGTGAAGTCGATAGGGTCCTGGTAGACATTTCACCATTCTCCTTTGGTCCATCCTATCTCGGGGAGCGCGGAGGGGTCCCATACCCCCATTGCTACCATCCGATCATCCGCCGCAACACCCCCCTCCCCGTGACCCGAACCGACAGATACTACACAAGTGTTCCTTATCAAACAGTGGTAGAATTAGACATCTACCAGGGCGACGATCCTGACGCGCTGAAGAACATACCTGTTGGACATTTCCGCGTCGAGGGGCTAAAAACAACGCAGGAACCAAACACTGTGCTTTGCCGGATGAGCCTTGACATCGACGGTATCCTGAAGATAGCCGCCATAGAGAAGGATACAGGCAAATCAAAGCACATCACAATCGATAACGCGCTCCAGCAAAAAAGTGAGGAGGAAATCGCTGTAGCCAGAAAACGCCTGCAAGAGATGTACTCTTCACGCGCCTCCGAACTTGATAATCTGTTCGTGGATATGGATGAGGATAACGAGGAAGATGAAGAAGATGAGGATTATGTTGCTGAAGCGGCTGTGGATACGGATTCTGTAGTCAAAGATATCTCCGCAGGAGAAGAACCGGGGAAAACGAGCGACAAGATCATACAATTCGACCCCGCCTGGACCGTGGCCAAGCGCGATGCCACAGACCTCCTGGAACGTTCGCGCCTGCTTCTTGACGATATGCACGATGACGACAAGGAAGAAGCAATCGATCTTCACGAGCAAGTCGAGTCCGCGATAGCTTCACATAACGCAGAATCGCTGTCCAAGGCATGCGAGGCCCTGAAGGAACTCCTGTTTTT
>MAXP01000163.1 GCA_001751085.1 Desulfobacterales bacterium C00003060
CAGCCCGGCAACATCTGCACCAGCGCGGGAATGTTCGCAAATGTCGGTGTTCGGACACGGAACCGGTCCAGAAACTTGGTTCCGCTCCCCTTGAGGTAATAGACCACCTCACCGCGCGGCTGCTCCACCCTGGAAAAAAACTCGCCGTCAGGGAGCCCTTTCACTTTGACGTCCACCGGCCCGTCAGGAATTCCTTCAATGGACTGCCGGATAAGGTCAAAGGACAGATTCACCTCCCGGACCCGCACCATGCACCTCGCGTAACAATCCCCCGCAGTCTCCGTCACCAGTTCAAAGTCGAGGTCATTGTAGGCTGCGTACCCGAGGTCGCGCATGTCTTCAGGCACGCCGCTTCCCCGGCTCATGGGGCCCACGGCCCCCAGCCTGCAGGCGTCTTCTCCGGAGAGTACCCCAACCCCGCAAAACCGGTGTCTGACCGTGTAATCCTTCTTGAAAACTTCCGCGATAGAGTTGTAGCCCGCCTCGATCTCCTTCAACCGGCAGAGTATTACCTTCAGCGTGTCGTTGTCCACATCCCGGCGAACTCCCCCTGCTTTGCACGCCCCGAAGATTACTCGTCCACCTGTAGTTTCTTCGATAATGTCGAGGATGTTCTCACGAACACGCCAGCAGTGGTTGAAAAGGCTTTCGAAACCGATCGCGTCCGCCGTAAGCCCTAGCCAGAGAAGGTGGCTGTGAATCCTCGACAGCTCGCTCCAGAAGACGCGCAGGTAGTGGGCGCGTGGTGGGACCGAAATGTCCATAATCCTTTCGATCCCCTGGCTGAACGTCAATCCGTGCATGAAGCTGCATATCCCGCAGATCCGCTCAGCAACAAGGACCATGTCCTGAAAAGGTTTCCTCCTGCACAGGAGCTCGAGCCCGCGATGAATAAAACCTATGGACGGGATCGCCTCGACGACCTTTTCATCGTCCATAACCAGGTCGAGGTGGATCGGTTCCGGAAAAACCGGATGCTGCGGGCCAAAGGGTATTATCGTTCGTTCTGCCATAACTCAAATGTCTCGGAAGTTCTACAGCTCCTTGTAATCAGCCATCTTTCACTGACCATTATCCATGCCATCATCAATATCGTGAGCAGGGTCCGCCGGTTCTTTTTTCTGAGTGGCGACCTCCGTAACACTAAAGGGCGCCTGAACTGCGATTCTGTAAAACTTGCCGCCATAGTCAACGCTGATTCCGTCGATCTTGATCCCGAACAGATCATGAATTTCATTCTCATAAACAAAAGCGCATCCGTAAATATCCGTTATGCTTGGCAGTTGGGCATTTTCAAGCGGAATATTCACACGGATGTTCAAGAACTTGTACTTTTTGTCAAAGGTGTAATCAATCTGGAATGTCTCATCCTTTGTGCAGCCGATCTGTACGAGCCGGCAGCCTTCATCAGAAACGCCTCGAATTCTGTCGAGCAGTTCGTCTTTGTCGATCCGAATGATTTCCTGTTCCTCAAACATGGTTGAACCTCAATCTGTAACGGCAATGCCGGGCCACTTAAGAAATTGTAATCAGTGCGGTTAGCACGTTGTCCAGCTTCAAAAACTCTGCCTGCTCTAATCCTCTGGATACCAGGACGATGTAGGGGCTACGTCTGCTTTTGCTTTTCTTCCAGGATTCCAAGGGCCTGAATGACACTGTCGATGATGGCCTCAGGGCGGGCCGCGCATCCTGGAATGTAGACGTCAACGGGTATGGTCGTGTCCACACCTCCAAGAACATTGTAGCACTCGGCGAAAATACCCCCGCTGGCGGCGCATGTGCCGATTGCGATTACAACCTTCGGGTCACCCATCTGCCTGTAAATCGTCTTGACCACGTGTTCATTCTGCCTGTTGATGGAACCCGTGATGAGAAGGATGTCCGAGTGCTTCGGGTTGCCGGTGTTTATCACACCGAAACGCTCCACATCGTACATTGGCGTCAGGCAGGCCAGGACCTCGATATCGCAGCCGTTGCAACTGGAACCGTCGTAGTGAAAGATCCAGGGAGATCTTTTCAGAAACGCCATGTCTCCTCCTTCACAGATGAAGCACGAAATAGAGAACGAACAGGTTGCCGACCCCGAGTATTATGGTAATGAGCCAGGCGGATTTCAGCATCAGCTCCCACTTGACGCGTGCGTTCGTGTTGTCGACGACCACCTCGATGAAATACACGAACAGGATTGCCACAACTCCAACGACAGGGTTGAAGGCAAAAAACAGATAGACCATCCCGAGCAGGAGGATCATTTCGTACCAGTGCTCGATTTCGATGAGCGCAAGGGAGGGTCCGGCGAATTCCGTGGTGATCCCTTTGACCAGTTCCTGATGTGCGTGATGCGATGTCGAGAGGTCAAAAGGCGATTTTCGAAGCTTGATCGTCAAAATGTAGACGAGCCCGACAAACACGCCCGGAAGGTAGAGGATGAGGGGCTTTCCATAGGAGGCGATCTCGGAAACATTGAAACTGCCTGTCACCATGTAAAGTCCCACAGCGGAGAGCAACATCATCGGCTCGGCGGACAACATCTGCAACAGTTCTCGCTGCGCGCCGACGCAACTGTAAGGCGAGTTCGTGGAGTAGGCCGCCAGAACCAGGAACGAGTCGGCAACGATAAGGGCGAAAATTACAATGAGAAGGTCCTCTCCGGCAAAGAACAAGGATCCGCTCATCACGATGAAGACGAGAAAGCACACGAGATAGTAGCTGTGAAACCGGTTTACTGTCAGGTTGGCCTTCCCGAACAGCTTGAAGACGTCATAAAAGGGTTGAAGCACTGGCGGGCCATATCGGCTTTGCATTCTGGCTGTTACGATGCGGTCCAGCCCCGTGATAAGGCCTCCAACAAGCGGAGCGAGCAGAACATAACAAATTGTCGTGTAAATGGCACTCATAGCTTCTCCATCGAGAACATGAGGATGAGCAGGACAATCGATCCGACAAGGGCTCCACGAAAGAGCTTTTCTTCACTGAAATACTTGTCGATGTAACAGTTCCTGAAAGACCAGTCCCGGGCCGAACCGAGAGAACCCATGAACTGATGAGTGTCGGTCACATTGGCTCCACACAGGTAGGGTTCTACATGCACAAGGTTTTTCCAGTGGATGAAGAAACCGAGTGGGAGGATCAATATGAGTCCCAGCATAATGCCGACTATCCAGATTACATTCCAGTTCAACATCGGACTGAAACCGTACAGCGGCTCGATCATGTGGATGCCCACGAACGGGTAGAGCGGGACCGCGAGGGTCGTGAGCACTGCCAACCCCGTAAGGGCGAACCATTCAATACCGATCCCCTCGTCCTGTCTCGGTTGCGGCCCGGTGACGGCGATCAACTTGCCCATCCACTTCATCCAGAAAAAGAGCATGAGGGACCCGCCGAAAATAACGATCACGGGAAAAGCCGGATTCCTTGTCGCCAGGGCCTCGATCACAGCCCACTTGCTGATCAGCATGCCGAAAGGTGCCAGGAACATGCCGGCGATCCCGACCAGCATGATGATGGTGAGGAGCGGCATACGCGTAATAAGGCCGTGCATCTTTTCAATATCCCGGCTTCCAGTCATTTGTTCCACAGTGCCTACACAAAGGAACATCAGGGCCTTTGCCAGTGCGTGGAAGATGATGAGCAGCACAGCGGCCCACAGGGTGAGGTGTGAACCGATCCCGGCGCAGAGGATGATCATGCCGAGATTGCCAATGGTGGAATACGCGAGCACGAGCTTTGCGTCACGTTGAGAAACCGCCAGCGCGGATGCAGCCACAAAGCTCAGGCCCCCGACAAGTGCAACCATGGCGCCCGCCGCTGTATCGTGCAGTACGGGCGCGCACCGCAGAACGATGTACACGCCCGCCTTCACCATTGTGCTCGAGTGGAGCAGTGCCGATGAGGGGGTTGGGGCAACCATGGCGCCCAGCAGCCATTTTGCGAAAGGGAACTGTGCCGCCTTGTTGATTCCGGCAAAGGACATAAGGAGGATGGGGAGCATAACAACCGATTTGTCCATGGCGAGGAGCTGGCGGAGATCAACGGAGCCGCAGATGCTCGACGCGTACAAAATGGCCGCGGCAAATGCGAGCCCTCCTACCAGGAGCATCCATAACGCACGGAAAGAGTTGTGTACCGCTTCTTTAGTGCGCGAATACCCGATCATGATAAAGGAACACAATGTGGTGATTTCCCAGAAGAAGTATATCCACGTGATAGTGTTTGAAAAGATGATGCCGTACATGGCAAAGAAGAAGAGAAAGGTGGTAGCAATAAATTTGCCGCGTCGGTCCGGAATCTCGGGGTGCTTTTTATGGTAATGCTCCATATAGCCGATAGTATACACGGCTATAATGGAACCCACGATCCCGATTACCAGGGCCATGATGACCGAAAGATTGTCAACAAAAATGTAGTGTGTGGTTTCCGGAACCCTGCCGCTCAGGTCAAACCAGACCACGGCAGCATACTGCACGATGGCGAGAAGGGGAATCCAGTACCGTTTCAGCGGCAGACGCCTGCATACGTACAGGAAGACGAGCGCCAGGACGATGTCACCGGCGACAATGAGTTTGTTGAAGATGTCTGAGGTTATGGGAAAGTACTGCCCCTTGGCTTGTGTGCAGGTGACAGCAAGCCCGATCGACCCCGCACACACGAGAGCGGAAGCGACGAGTACAATCCACTTCTGGATCGAAACGGACCTGAAAAACAGAAGCAGGACAGCGGGCAGCAAGGGAAACAGAATCAGAAACAGTATCCAGTTCATGTGAAGCCCCATGTCATGAAATGATGGAGAACGTCACGGCAAGTGGACTGTTCCCCGTCACACAATGGCGGGAACACGAAACGTCCATTGCAGAACTCCTGCCTGAGAAGACACGTATACTGCCGGGGACCGGCAAATGCAAGCAGAAAAGTTCAAGAAATAATTAACAAAACATTGAAGGAATTGGCCGGATCACATATAAGAATCATCTATAGGCTCAGTTCAAGAATTGGGCATTGAAGAACTGTAAGGGTTCGCGGATGAGCGGCTTTAGGGCAGAACGAAAGAAAGCCTAAACGGGTTCGTATAGAGAATCTGAGAGATGGATTGATGTGTATTGCCGTACCTGCAAAGGTAACGAACATCAATGGGCATATGGCCACAATCGAGATTGGAGGCGTGGCATACTCTGCCTCTCTTGTGCTTGTCACTGATGTGGCTGTGGGAGATTACGTTATTGTTCACGCAGGATTTGCCATACACAAGGTAGACCCCGAAGAAGCACAAGAATCTCTGAGGCTCCTCCGGCAGTTGGCATCGCTGCAATGAATATTGACAATTGAAGGGGAATCAATCTTCAATTGTCAATCTTCAATATTCAATTGAAAGGGGGGTTGGCTTGAAAATACCGGTTGTGCGTAACATCTTGGAGGCCAACGAGCGTATCGCGAAAGAACACAGGGTATTATTCCAATCAAACAACCTGCTGGTTCTCAACCTTATGAGTTCGCCTGGGGCAGGCAAGACCACATTGCTGGAAAATACGATTGAACATTTAAGAGGA
>MAXP01000164.1 GCA_001751085.1 Desulfobacterales bacterium C00003060
GGGCATATTGCCGGAATACGGGACGTAGTAGGGTTCCATGGCGAATCTGTGGCAGAACTACGCTCTGCATTCGAGGAAGCGGTTGACGATTATCTTGAAACATGTGCAATACTTGGCAAGGAACCACAAAAATCGTATTCTGGAAAACTGATGCTTCGCATACCGCCTGACATCCATGCCGCTGTTGCCACGGCTGCAGAAACCAGAGGTAAAAGCATCAATCAATTGGTTGCGGAAATATTAAATCAAACTGTTCGGGATCATTAGAACTCCGAAGCTCTAACCAGCCAGTGCACCAGACCGCCTTTTTCTTTGCCGAAAAAAGCCATAGTATACTCCTGTCATTGCAAGGGGAGCGAGGCAATCTCGATCACAGCAAGGGGCTGTTCCAATTTCCCCTCCTTAGCCAGTATGAGGGCATCCTGTAATTCTTCAAAGGAGAAGAGGCTTGCTCCGACTCTGGACTCCAGCTTGTCAACAATCTCGAAAAATCCTTCTGCATCAGATTTGTTCAGGTTATAGAGGGTCCTTATGGAGCGCCCCCAGAGATTTTTGCTGTAATTCTCAATAACAATCGAAGATGCGCTCACAGGTGCCAGCACTACGGTTCCACCTCTTTCGACCTGAGAAAGGGCCGGCTCAACCAGGTTTCCCGCAGGAGGGAAGATAATGGCTGAGTCTAATTGGCAGGGTACCCCCTCTTTTGATGCGTCGCCCGCCCATTTTGCCCCCGCCTTCTTAGCGCCTTCGATATTTTTTGGAGATCTGGTGCTCACGTATGTCTCTATGCCCATAGATTTAGCTATTCCTAAAACAAAATAAGCCGTGGGGCCGAATCCGTAAATTCCCAACTTGTCTCCCTCTTGGGCCTCTGTGAGTTTAAAGGCTGCATATCCGGCTATGCCGGGGCACATGAGCGGTGCGATCTCAGAAGGCTCCAATCGGACATCATTTAAAGGCAAGGCATACTCTTCCGGGATGGTTACATACTCTGCGTATCCACCATGGGTGTGCCAGCCCGTGCATTTGATCTGCGAACAGAAGTTTTCTCTCCCTGATAAGCAGTATTTGCATCTCTTGCAGGAGCCATACAGCCAGTAAACGCCAGCCTTATCACCAACGCTGAACCGTTTCACGTCTTTTCCTGCCTCATCGACAACACCCACAATCTCGTGCCCCAAAATGACAGGAGATTTCTTCAGGGGAAGGTCACCCTCAGCGATGTGGATATCCGTTCTGCAGGCCCCGCAAACCAGGATCCTTATTCGTACTTCATGGTCTTGTGCATGAGGTGTGGGGACCTCCACAAGCTGCAATGGCCTCTCCTCTATCTTCGCCTGTTTTTCGAGTATCCATGCTTTCATGGCCTTCTCCTATATGACGTGTGCCCCTACGTACCGGTCCCTGAAGGTCTCATCAAGGCATTCCCGGTCCATCTTCATCGCAAGTGGGAGGTAGTCCAGAATATCCTGGGCCGTTATTCCATCTTCGCCTTTGTCTCTGGCCGCGAGATCACCGGAAAATCCATGGATGAACACGCCCTTCCTCACGGCATCGTCAATAGAGAGTCCCAGGCCGAACATGGCAGCAATGGTTCCGGTCAGGACATCGCCCGACCCTGCCGTTGCCATACCGGGATTTCCGCTCATGTTGATAAACACTCTTTCATCAGGATATCCTATGAGCGAATGAGCGCCTTTCAAAACGATCATGGCATTGAGTTTCTTGGCAGTACGCTGCAAGATGTCTATCTTATTGGCGTCTATTTCGCCCACCCCTATTTTTGTCATTCTGGACATCTCACCCAGATGAGGCGTGAGGATGGTCTCTGCCTTTCTTTCTGTTACAATTTCCAGATCCTCACACAGGGCCGTAATGCCGTCGCCGTCTATGAGGAGCGGTTTGGTGATCTCCCTTGCCAACCCCCTTGCCAGTTGTTGGGTTTCCTCATCCAGGGACAAACCAGGACCCAGAACCACCATGTCCATTTTGTCTGAGAGTTCCAGGAGCGCATCCTTATTTTCAATGGAAATGCTCCCTGATCCTGTCTCTTTCTGAGGGACAAAGACGATCTCACTCCCCTTATTTGCTATAAAGGGCGCCATGGAGCCGGGCACTGCAAGACGAGAGTACCCGCCCCCGGCCTTCAGAAGAGATAGGGCCGCATAATAGGGTGCCCCAAAATAACTGGAAGCACCGGCAATGAACAGAACTTCACCAAAGTCTCCCTTATGACCGTCTTGATCCCTGGGGGCATGTCTCAGGGGATGGTTGATCTCAATCTTCATTGAATCTGTGTTATACATCGACGGAGGGAAGGATATGTGAGTGACGTATAATTTCCCGCACAAGCCATATCCTGGGAAAAGCATATTCCCTATCTTGGGGAGCCCAAAGGTTACGGTGTAATCCGCCCTCATGGCTGTCCCCATGATTTTTCCTGTGTCGCCCTGGACACCCGATGGGATGTCAACGCAAAAGACCGTTTTCCCGCTCCCGTTGACCAGTTCAATCACATCACGGTAGACTCCCCCAACATTCCGTGTGAGGCCTGTGCCAAAGATTGCGTCCACAACGGCGTCGCAATGGTAAAGATCAATCTTAACCGATTCCGCGGATTCAAGGGGGCGGACTTCTACAGGCAGGCCGGACACAATGTCGAGGTTCATCTTTGCTGCACCCTTGAATTTGCTCTGGTCACCTAAGACGAAGACCTTGACATCTCCGCCATTTGAGTGGATCTTTCTTGCAATAACAAATCCGTCTCCCCCGTTGTTGCCGATACCGCAAAAGACAACGAATTTTTTGTCTTTTATGCCGAATTCCTTTAATAGAGCGAAGTAAACAGCCTGCCCTGCATTTTCCATCAAGAGGTCTTCTATGATGCCAAATTTTTCTATAGCAGTCCTATCCAGTCCCCTCATCTCGGAGACCCTACTTATCTTCATTTCCCACCTCCAGTGAAGCTCAAATAACCATTTTCATTCCCACAGAGGGTTGTTACGGAGAAGCTTTAGAGTGCGAGCACAATAGCCGCTAGCCGCACAGCACTGTGGCAACAATAGCAGATGTCAATACGGATGATGTGATGTCGCGCATCCGGTGCGTCGATACGACTTCTCCGCGGTATATTCGCATCTCCATCATGTTTTGCTACTAATGGAAACACATAAACATGTAAGCCTTGAAGTCACAAAAGATTGAGGGGTAAAATAGCACAACAGACTTCTTGCCTCAACCCTTTTAGGCGCTTTGCTGGGTGCCCATGGCTCAGCAGGCTCAACCTACACCGGCAGCAACCTGCAAAGACCCACTGACCAGGCGAAAGCTGAAGGAAGTGGGAGGGTTTTGGTCTGGCACATGAGCCAGCAGGAGCTATGATGTGAGGGTAACGCTTTGCTATAGTATTTCGGACTTCAGATTTGCGGCTCACGCCTTGAAAACAGCACGGATGTCACCACTAATTTTAACTGCTTGATTTATTTGGACTTGAAGGCCAGAATACATTCATCCTGGGTCATCTATCTGTGATGTTGACAATAAGCCGCTAATAACATATTGTTTAAATAACAGGCACAGCCTCAACCCGAGAGACCTTTGAAACAGGAGGAAGCAATGATCATGGTCAGAGATATGATGACCACCGACCTGATTACTGTCACCCCGGATATGGATATTTCCAGGGCGGCCAAAATCCTGCTTGATAACAAGATTAACGGTGTACCGGTAGTGGACAATAGCGGCCGCCTGGTGGGCATCCTATGCCAAAGCGATCTTATTACCCAGCAGAAAAAGCTGCCGATCCCCACTGTTTTTACTTTCCTGGATAGCGTCATCTGGCTGACGTCTATGAAACAGATCGAAAAGCAGGTCCGTAAAAT
>MAXP01000165.1 GCA_001751085.1 Desulfobacterales bacterium C00003060
ACTCCCCTCCTTTCGGTGTCCCATCTGCCTTTATGGCGTGTACCTTTTCGTCGTCTGATCCTACATAGATCGTGCCTCTAGAATTGATCACAGGGGAGGAGAGCGCCCCGCCCAGTTCAGTAGAAACCCATTTCCGGGTCCCATCCGGCTCTATTGCATAGAGCTTTCCATCATTTGATCCTACGTAGATCGTACCGTCAGCACCGATGGCCGGTGAGGACGAGACCTTATCCCCTGTTTCAGTTTCAGTAAAGACCCATTTCTGGGTGCCATCCGGGTTTATAGCATAGAGCTTTCCATCATCCGATCCTACGTAGATCGTCCCATCAGGACCGACCGCTGGGGAAGAGAACACACTCCCTCCGGTTGGAAACTCCCACTTCTTGGTGCCTTCATCCGCCAGCGAGGTTATTGGACATAAAACTGATACCAGCAAGATAACCAGCAGAAACATAAACATTAGTCCAGAGCATTTTTTTGACAATTATGACCCTCCTCATTGGAATTACTGGATTTTCGGGGGTCCAATTTCAGTCTTTTCCCTAACCCTGAACGTTGAACCCTGAACCTGTGAACGGTTACGCAGACTATAACCTTGAACCCTGAACCTCTGAACCCGTGAACGGTTACTCAAAATCCATGTGGTCTATGCGGGGTTGGGAATTTCCATCTTATGCCCACACGTTGGACAAAATTTGTAGTCCTCATCAATCTCGGCATCACATTTTTTGCAGTGTTCACGGGGCGGAGCCAGTTCCATTAAGAGCGCCTGCTTTTTCACAGGGACCATTTTTTTGTCCGCCCTGTAGTCTGCAAACACCACAACCCTCTTTACCACGCCATCCACCGGCGAGGTTACCGCATATTCTGTTTTCATAAGAGAGAGGTTCAACACCTCTTCACCGACCTTTACCGGATCGCCCTCTTTTTTGTGCACGAGCCACAAGTCCGAATCAAATGGAGCCGCAATATGGTAGGGGTTCTTGGTGTCGCCCATCTCAAACCCTGGCCCCTTCGTGGCCCCTTCCTCTACTTTCATGTCCTTTACGAAAACCTCATAATCGAGCTTGTACCTCACTCTCTTTTTGCCGTACGCATCAACCTTGCCGATGCGCAAGATCTTTATGGTGTGAACCTTACCATCCGAGGTAACAAACTCGCGTTCATGGCCGACTCGAAGCCCTTCGAACCAGATATCATCGGGCAAGGCGTTGGGATCGCCATACTTTTCAAGGCTCCTGATTAGTTTCAGGGCATCTCCAGGATGATTCAAATAGTTGACTATCTCATTTTCCGTGGGCGTACGTCCAATATGCCCGGCCAGTTCGGCCTCCACAGCTTCCATATCCACAGGAGGCAGGAAATTAAGCGGGCTTTCCTCAGTACGCTTGGCTACGGCATCATACCACTCTTCACCAAATACGGATCGATAGACCCAGTCAGGGGGCCAGCCAAGAGGGAGCTTGCCAAACTTGCCCAAAAGAAGATTTTTTAGGGCATCGTTAGCATGAGCAAATAGAATAAGGCGATCTTCCTTAACCCCTTCATCCAGTTTCGATTCCGGAGTGGAGGTGACTGCTTTGAGGATGTCAATCACCCGTTGTACCTCTGTAACCCCTCCGCGCTCGTATGCCTTGACCGCCATCATATAACCGTTGGTCCACGTAACTTGAGAACCAGGCGTCACATCATGGTAACGAATAATCTTTCGACATAGTTCAAGAATGAGCAAGATATGAGGAAGCAAAAAAGCGTATCCCTGCTTTAAGGCCCCTTCCTGACTGCTCGATGTGGCGCCCCCAGGGAGACCGTGACCGGTGACATCGTGATCAGGGCCTAAGACAGTCGGTCTGCAGTAGCGATCATACAAGGGCATAATCTGCTTCAGGACAAAGGCGACCTCCCGGATTTTCTCTTTGTCAAGTCGTGTCTTCAAGCCCAACTCCCCTTCAATGTAGGCTACCACCGGCATGACCCCCGCCTGGCTGTAAAACCGTACGGTCGGCCCGTCAGCCACATCGAGAATCTTGGCCCCGGCCTTGGCCGCACTGCCGAGCGCAGGCACAGCCAGACCATCCGTAATGTGACGGTGATACTGAATAACAAGTTCCGGGTAGTCGTCGAGGATAGCTGAAATCAGATGATAGATGAAGCGGGGTGGACAGACCCCGGCCATATCCTTGAGGCAAAATATAATTTTCTTGGACGCTTCCGCCTTCCCGCATTCCATGATGCGACCGGCCATTGAAAGGATGTCATCCAACACAGAAAGATAGTGTTCAACGCTGAAACCTTCGGCCCAGCTCAAACTGACTGCCGGCTGAAAGATCCGATTTTCAGATTTCAGCACGATCTCGGCAAAAGGAGTCATGTTGTCGATGTGGTTCAGAAAATCGAAGCACCGTATTACGTGATAGTGCTTGACGATCATTCGCCCTGTTCTTTCCATGACTTCTCTTGGTTGAGGCGCATAGCCCAGGATGTTGGTAGAGCGAATAAGGATCAGTTTCTGGGTATTTGGGGCAAACCTGTTCCATTCCTCGGCCTCCACCCATGGGTCAGTCATACAGCCGAGCATTGCC
This sequence comes from Desulfobacterales bacterium C00003060, assembly GCA_001751085.1. Taxonomy (GTDB): domain Bacteria; phylum Desulfobacterota; class Desulfobacteria; order Desulfobacterales. Next base: position 2,583 of record MAXP01000165.1, read on the forward strand.
ACATGGTAGTGAGCGCCCCCCCCGTTTTCAATCGACACATATCCGCACTGGTCAATCAAGGGGCCCACCAACCGGTCGTCAAAGAGCCGGAATCTGTTTCCGGATTCTGACTGGGTGACGTCTCGTGGGGTTGTATTGCAGAATTCCACAAATTCGGACCTTCGAAGATAGGACAGGACAGTATCTCTATGTTCATCAGGGCTAAATGGCGGTCGATAATCATTCTCTATGGGTTTTTCAGAATGAGAGACCTGTACCACGGGCATGGGACCGACCCTTGAGTCGGCAGACTTTCGATAGGGGCCAAGACCGATATGGGGATTGTATCCTATAGCTGTGGTCTCGGCTATCAGCCCTGCAAGTCTAAGAGGTTCCGGGATAATTTCCCGATAAGAAATCAGTTCCGGGGTACTCTCGATGAACTTGGTATGGACCTCACCTGACATGAACTTTGGATGTGTAACAATCTTTTTGTGAAACGGTATGGTTGTCTTCAGTCCGCCAATGAAATATTCTGACAGGGCCCTTTCCATGCTTGATGCGGTTTTTTCCCAGGTAGAGCCATAGGCCATGAGTAAGGCCCCTAATGAATCATAGGCCTTTGGAAATTCATAGTCACCAAAAACGCAGGAATCGACGCGAACACCCTCGCCACCGGGAGAAAGATAACGGGTGATTGTGCCCGAATTGGGCATGAAACCATTCTGCGGATCTTCAAAATTGATCCGGCACTGCATTGCAAAACCCCTCGGCTTGAGTTGCTCATCTGTCAGGCTCAGCGTCTCACCAAAGGCAATCCGTATCATCTCCTCCACGATATCTATGCCATAGAGCAATTCTGATATGCCGTGTTCTACCTGAAGGCGCGTATTTGCCTCAATAAAGTAGAAGTTTTGTTTTTCATCAACCAGGAATTCAATGGTGGCGATCGAGTCATACCCGACCGCCGTGACGATCTTTACGGCAGCCTCTTTCAGGGCTTCGCGAAGCTCCCGAGAGGCTCCTTTCCATGGTGACGGTGTAATCTCCAGCAGTTTTTGATACCTTCGCTGGCAAGAACAATCGCGTTCATCAAGGGCAATCGCGTTTCCGAATTTATCGCAAAGCACCTGTATTTCAAGATGCCTGACAAACTGAAGGTATTGCTCAATGTACAGATTGGGATTGCCGAAGCTTGCTTCAGCCATGTTGGACGCTATGTAAAAATGGCGCTCTAATTCCTCTTGGGAGTTCACCACCACAACGCCCCTGCCTCCCCCGCCCCCCTCACTCTTGATCATCACAGGGAAGCCTATCCTGTCAGCAATCTTTCTTGCCTCTTCCAAAGAGACCGCCCCATCGGAGCCCTCGATGACAGGAATGGAAAGGGACTTGGCAATACCCCTTGCCTTCACTTTGTTGCCGAGTTTTTTCATTGGCCCTTCAGACGGGCCGATAAAGATAATATCGTACTTTTCACAAATCGATGGGAAGTTATTGTTCTCGGCAGCAAAGCCCCACCCGGGATGAAGGGCTGCAATATTGTGTTTCTTGGCAACCCGCACAATCTCTTTGATGTCCAAATAGCCATCCACGCTCGAAAGGCTGTATGCTCTGCCAGCCTTTGATACATGAGGAGCGGTCTTGTCTACCGGAGTATAAAAGGCGGCATAAACAGCCCCTATTTCCCTGATAGTTCGTCCAACACGAAGGGCCGGAACACCACGATTGGCCACACCAATAACCATGTTTTCAAAACTGACATCCATAAAAGAGTCTCTCCTTTCTTGCTTGTCTCTTTGCCGCGTCTTCTGTATTGCCTGGGCTTGCGCAAAAACAACTTGGCAGACACGGAGTGAAGCTTTGCGCTATTGGTACTCCCCTTCAAACATTAAAGCGGACATTCACGATGTCCCCATCCTGGACGATGTAATCCTTTCCTTCCACGCGGAATCGTCCCTTTTCACGGAGACCCTTTTCAGCTCCGCACTTTATCAAATCATCACAGGAAAAACACTCGGCCCGGATGAATCCACGAGCCATATCCGTATGAATGGTTTCGGCCGCCTTTACAACGGTGTTTCCTTTAACAATGTTCCATGCCCGCACTTCATCGGATCCTACGGTAAAAAAGCTGACATAGCCCAGGGTCTCATAGGCCAAGCAAGTTAAACGGTGCCGCGCCGATTCTTGGATGCCCATATCCGCCATGAAGAGCTCCACGTCTTCCTGATCAGTCAAACAGGATAATTCCATCTCAAATTTTCCTGCAAATTCTACGACATTACTTTCCTTTTCAATGTCCCCTAAGATCTCCTGATTTTTCCCGAAATGTATTTCGTCCGAGTTCAAGATGATCATCAACGGTTTTTGCGTAAGGAACTGAAATCCGCGTATCGCCTTTTCCTGCTCGTCGTCCAAATCGACATCCCTGACCGTTCGGTTGGAGCTTAAATGATCTACAATGTTTCGTAACGTCTTTTCTTCTATTTCGAGGGCATTTGTTTTCTTGCCGCGTTTGTAGGTCTGTTGAATACGCTCCAATCGATTTTCAGCAACGATCATATCGGAAATCAGCAACTCGTCCTTGATTGTTTCAACATCTTTCAAGGGGCTTGGAGGCTCTCCAAGATCGTCCAGGAAATTACGCACCACAAGGGCCAATGCATCCGAGTTTTTCACTAACGTCATGGACTTGCTGGAAAAGAGGCCTTCACTGGCCGAACCTTGTCTCAACCCTACAAAATCAATCAACTCGATGGTCGCATAAACGGTCTTCTGCGGTTTGTATATTCTCGAAAGACAGGCCACCCGATCATCGATCACATCGACAACCGCCAGATTCGGCTTGGCCTTGCAATTGGCATAGGCCGTAACCGGGGCCCCGGCCTTTGTCAATGCATTAAAAATCGTTGTTTTTCCAGAATTCGGCAGACCAATCAATCCGATTTTCATAAGTCTTCCCCTAACTATACTCTGCACAGTCACAATTGGAGCTTTGCAATCCTCCCATGAATACGTTCATTTTGGGTCGCCACGGTCCGTTGGAGGTTGGAGGACCGCTTCGCTTGAGGTTGGAGGCAAAAGAGATGAGTCTTTTCTTTGCCTCTAACCTCCAACCTCTGAATGCAACAGACTACTGACTATGGACAACAGACTTTAGAAAAGCGCAGATTGTGGCCGTGTGAAGTATATCCTGTAGAATATCGGGAATAGGACGCTCGTCCAAGCCGAAACTCTCTTTGCCTGCGATTGGGCTTGTTTGCTCTCGTCATAAAAGGCCCCTTCCACTTGTCATTGCTCCTGGCTTGAGGCAGCATGGCATCTGCCTCAATGCCGGCGCACGAATACTCTCGACGGGCAGCGCCCTATATTAGGGAATCACCTCGGCTGGGCCGATTACGTGCCGTAGCTTTCTTGGGGTTTTCTGAACGCAGGAAAGTTAGTGTTCGACAAAACTCTGCAGCGACGGGCATGGAACATCGATAGTGACCTGCAAACCAAGATCCTCTTTAGTAAGATACATACTTAATGGATCAGCCTGAACTTGACAAGCAAAATCGTACAGCCGCAAAAAAAGGACGGGGGCAGGTCATCCGGAAATGCTATTTGCCTTTCCTTTTTATGTCGATAAGGGGCAGGTCTTTCACCGCATCCCTGTCTATCGTTAGATATGCTTTTCCATCTTCATAGCGGTCAACCTGATTAATGGGAACAGATATATCCTTTTTCCCCCATAGATGACCTTCCCGCAGGATAAGATGTGTGATGCGTCCAGTCTTTTTCTCCACAAGGAACTCATCAACCCGGCCTACATGTCCGTCAGTGGCAAAAACCCCGGCACCTTTGTGAACGACAAGCCCTCCGGCCGGAATGGCCTCATGTTCAATGATCAGCGCAGCCGGCGTTCCCAAACTATCCCATCCGGCATCTTCAGCCATATAAAGCATAATATTCGAAGGGATGTATTCCTCGTGGATGAAATTTTTCATCCTGTCGAACTTTTTCTTGCTGATCGAAAGAGAAATCGTGTCAGGGGAGGCTTCTTTAATTGCATTTTCGGGGACAAGTCTCAGTGTGTTCGCAATATCGTTTTCCCTCACCACCAGATACGTCACCCTTTCTGTATGTGGGTTCAGTATTATGTTTTCCAGGCGACCAATCCTGCCATCCAGACATTCAACATGTGCATTCAGACGTATGTCCATATGTTCACCTCCATAACTCAATTTTCAAGATTCCTTAACATATTGCTGAACCGAAAGGGATCAAAAAAACATGATGCATTTTGCTGATTTTCATCACCCCAGCTCTATTCCAGCAGGTCAAGCCCCCATTTTTTCACGGCTGCCATCCCTCCTTGAAGGTTGTAGGTGTCTATCCTGCCCATCTGGGCAAGGGTGATCTGGGCCTCATAGGAACGGATACCGGTGTTGCAGATCAGCACGAGGTCTTTGTCCTTGGGGACCTCGGCGAATCTGGCCCTGAGTTCGCCTTGCGGGAGGCTCTTCCAATGCTCGGGATACTTTCCGACAAAGGGTTCCGCATTGCCCCACTCCCGGCAGTCTAAGAAAAACCTATTGCTACTGTCTCTTTTCTCCCACCACTCAGCGAAAGTGTCTGGCTCGATCACCCTGTTTTTTCCAGCTAAGATATTTTCAGCCGTATTAGCTACGGCATTCAGTATATCCATGGCCGCTGAAAATGGGGGCGCGTAGGCGAGTTCGAGATTGCTGATATCCTCTGTAACAATCTTGTGTTTCAACATTGGGGCCACGGCATTGATCCGGCCCACGACGCCGTAGCCGGTATTGCCGAGACCCTGAATACCGAGGACCCGTCCTGTGCCTTCTTCCACTACTAATTCCAGATACATCAGGTCCTTTTTCGGATAAAAATGGGCACGGTCAAACTGTACCACAAATGCGCTAATGGCGCTAAATCCTTCTTTTTTTGCGCTTTCAATACTCAACCCAGCACTGGCTACAGATATGTCGAAGAGCTTTATCACAAAGCTCCCCACAGCCCCCTCAAACTCCGCATTCCCTCCAGCCAGGTTCGTGCCGATGACACGTCCCTGTCTGTTGGCTAAGGAACCCAAAGGCCAGTATCCGGGTTTTCCCGTAATCAAACTGATTATCTCAACGCAGTCTCCGCCTGCATAGATATTGGGGTCGGATGTCTCCAGTCTCTTAGTTACGACGATGCCACCACGTGGGGATACGTTAAGGCCCGCTTTTTCAGCAAGATCCGAGTTGGGTGTGACACCCACGGCCATGATGACCATGTCTGCATCTAAGATCCTTTTGTCGGTGACGACTTTTTCTATGCGGGTTTCTCCCTCGAACCGCTCCACCTTTTCTCCAAGGTAAAAGGAGATGTCGTTCTCTTCCATGTGATGCTGGACCATCCGGGCCATATTGGGGCTGACAATCCCTGGCAGGACTTGATCCATGATTTCCACGACATGGGTTTCAATACCCCAAAGATCGGCCAAGGATTCGGCTATTTCCAGGCCGATTGCGCCTGCACCAATGATGACCGCCTTTCCGACCTTCCCTTCGGCGACTTCCGTCTTGATGGCAATGGCCTTATTCAGGTCGGTCACGGAAAAAACACCTTGGAGCTGGGAGCCCGGGATAGGAAGGCACCTGGGTCTGCTCCCGGTTCCCAAAACCAGTTTGTCGTAGGAGAGTTCCTGTTTTTTGCGGTCGAGGGTACTCTGGACCAAGACGGTTTTTTTCTCCCGGTCTATGGAAATAGCCTCGGTATTTGTCATGACATCAATATCTTTTGTGTCGCGGAAAAACTTCTCATCCCGGAGCATATGGAAACTGGTGGATCGGAGCTCGTCCGCAGTGCTGACGTCACCAGATATGAAATAGGGGATCCCGCATCCGCCATAAGAGATGAGGTTAGCCCGATCCACCATGATCACTCTAGATTCGGGCTCCAGTCTTTTGAAACGGCAGGCCGCCTTTGGTCCCAAGGCAACTGCGCCGACAATAACGACGTTCTGTGGCATCATAGGACTCCTTTCCAAAAACAGTTTCCACAAATCCGCTTTGCTGTGGTTGATTTGATGTGCGCTTAATTCCGCAATCCCTGGCCCAGACCTGGCCAATAGGCTCTATGGTTGCATATATGACAAGCGCCAGGGCAGGCCAAAATACTGTGCTGGTGGGTGTCTCAGGCCTCAGACAATCCGTTTAAAATCCTTTTCGATCTGGCGAAGCCTTTGGTGAACATAAGTTGGACGGCCGTGGGGGCAATGGGAGGCATGTTCAAGGGTGTCGAGTTGTTCCAGCAGGGCCTTCATCTGCTCGTCCGCCAGCATTTGATTTGCCCTTATAGCACCGTGACAGGCCATGATGGTTAAGCACTGGTCTACGCCGCGATGCAGGCCGGATGCAAGACCGATCTCAGCCGCCTTTTCCACAATTTCCGCCACAAGCGTCTTGACAGGTCTCCCGGCAAGCAAGGCCGGGACCGACTTTACCAGGTAGGTGTTGCCTCCAAACGGTTCTATTTCCAGGCCCATATCCAGTAGGTCTTTTAGAAGACTTTCCAGGATGCCGGCTTCCCGATGATTCAACTCAAGGGTCTCGGGAACCAACAAACCCTGGGTGGCAACAGACGAACGGCTGTAGGCAGCCTTGAGGGTCTCGAAAAGCACGCGCTCATGGGCAGCATGCTGGTCGATCAGTACCAGACCATCTTCAGACTCGCAAACAATGTAGGTATTGTGAAGCTGGCCGATGACCCTGAGAGAGGCAAAGTATTTTTCAGGCCAGAGCTGTGGCGCAGCCTCAGGTGTGTGGCTGCAAGTCCGAGACGTGAGTTCGGACTTGGGTTCACTGACTGCCCCGTGAGGTGGGGAAAGCCTGTACGGCATCGGTTGTGGCGTCGGCTTCCCAATTTGGGTTTGCCCCCATTCTGGACGATCGAATCTCTGCAGGCTTTCTGATATGGCCCTTGTAACTGTGTCATGGACCTGCTTTGGGGCCTCAAATCGAACCGAGTTCTTGGTGGGATGGACATTTACATCCACCTGATCATGGGCAAGGTTCACAAACAGCACGACCAGGGGAAACTTCCCTTTCATCAGGTGACCTTCATATGCTTCCATGACAGCATGGTGAAGCACCTTGTCCCGCACAAACCGTCCATTGACGTAAACGTATAATCTTTGGGGGGTGGTCCGCGATATATCCGGAGAGGCCACAAATCCCTGAACCTGGACATTGCCGTCTTTGAAGTCCACTTCATACAAACGGCTTTCCGAATCTTTCCTTAGAACATCGACTATGCGATGAAGGGGAGTTTGAGTAGCACTCCAGTCCCCCAGGACCCTGTCGTTGTGCAAGAACCTGAAGTGTATGCCGGGCCACGCAAGGGCCATGCGTGTGGCTGTGTCGCTGATGTGGCCCATCTCGGTCTGCTCCGTCTTCAGGTACTTTCGCCTGGCAGGTGTGTTGTAAAAAAGGCGATTCACAGAAATCACTGTTCCCTTAGGGACTCCGATCTCAGCAACATCCTTGATCTTTCCGCCCTCAACAATGATTTTGGCACCCACCTCAGATGACGCTGCCCTGGTCACGATCTCCATGTTTGAAACAGATGCTATGCTTGGAAGGGCCTCTCCCCTGAATCCTAGCGTGGCTATGGAAAAAAGGTCTTTTTCCTTATAGATCTTGCTGGTCGCATAGCGCTCCACGGAAAGCAGCGCATCGTCACGATCCATACCAACGCCGTTGTCGGAGACCCGAATGAGGGTGCGTCCACCCCCCTTGATTTCCACCACGATCCTGGTGCTTTCGGCATCAATGGCGTTTTCTACAAGCTCTTTGACAACGGAGGCTGGACGCTCAACTATCTCACCAGCAGCGATCTTGTTGGACAAGACATCAGGCAGTATTCTTATGCGCGGCATCGCAACAGTTCACTATTTGGGCATCCTCCATTCCTCGGTTTACACTTTTCAAGGATGCGGCTATTAGTATAATCCTAGGGGCTTTGCCCCTTACCCCTTGTTTTTTTCGGCTAC
>MAXP01000166.1 GCA_001751085.1 Desulfobacterales bacterium C00003060
GGTATATCTCCTGACCGGGGTATGTCTGGGCTATAAAAGCGCAAGAAGAAAACTAATCACGCCTCGTCTCCAGGCAAACGCCGCAAAACACGAAATTGGATTGAAAGAAAAGGTGTAGGTTTTTGTGACTCTCTCCCAGAAAAAACAGGAATTTTAGACCAAGGCACTATCGAAGCTGTTTCCTCCTTAGGACATTGACTTCCTCAATATGAAGCTCTTCGTCGGTTACGGTGGTAAGCGGTGGATAATTACTCACATCCATACCAGGTATATAGTCGAACAGTGAGCTGAGTTCGCAGTTTAGCATATAGTAGAGTTTGGTCAATGGGATCTCCATGGGGCATACATCCTCACATTGACCACAGTTAACGCAGGAATCCGCAACGTGGGCCAGTCTCACCAGATGGTACATCATACCAGGCGGCGTTTCTCCCCCCTTTACAAAACCTCTTTCCGGTTCAAGGTAACACTCCTGACAGTAACATATGGGGCACGCATCTCTGCAACCAAAGCACTTTATGCACCTGTCAAAATATCTTAACCAGTATTTCAATCTATCGTTATAGGGGAGCAGTCTCAGCACATCCAAGTCCTTCTTTTCCCACGCTTCTGCCAATTCAATGGCCTCTTTGTCCTTTTTTGCTCTTTCTTCTACAGCTTCCCTGTCGGCCGGTTCAACAATCAGTGCCCCGGCCTCTATGGCCTTTTCTATCAATTTAGAACCCTTTGGGGAGCAGACTTCAATAAAGGTCGCATTCTTGCCTCTTGTACCCCACGCACCGCATGCCATGTCTGCCATCCTGGGGATGTTTATGGTACATCTCCTGCAGTTCTCTCTTCTTCCGTATCCCTTTTCCTCTAATTTGTTTAGTTCTCTTTCTTTTGTGGTGCCATCAGCAAGTTTGATGACAAATTTTGCGTTATCCATATCTTCCGAGACCACATCGTCAGGGTCGGCTTCGTATTCGTCTCTTATCATCCTCCTGGCAACTGCAGGCAATAATGTTCCGGTACAGTTCAGACCTACCAAGATGACGTTTTCAATATTGATTTGTCCCCTTTTGGCCAATTCTATGATAGCGCGGCAGTCACAGGGCTTGCACGTAACCGCCATCTTCATATCATTGGCGCCATTCAGATATTCTTTTATTTCTTTGGCAACGTTTACAGTGGCAAAATGTAAGGTCCCTGCAGATTCTATGACCTGATCGGGATGAGTCATCAAAGACAAGACCCCATCATACCTGTTGCCATTTCTCTTTTTAACGGCCAGCACGGCATCTACTATCCCACTTGCAAGGGCAAACTTGAGCAAAGCGGTCACCGCACCGCCGGATTCTCCCTTTTCCCGAATCTTCTCATCAGAAGACCAGGCAAGATACAGATCACCCTTCATATCATCATACCTTCTCTATTCTTACTGCACAGAATTTGAATTCCGGCATCTTGGATGGAGGTCCGGCAGAGGGTCCTGTTAAGACATTAGGAGCACATTCCGAGAAATGCCAGGGCATGAATATCAAGCCCTTTCTTATGTCGTCCGTTACCTTGGCAAACGTTTTTATCTCCCCTCTCCTTGATTTCAACATGATTTCATCACCCTCTTCTATGGCCAACTCCCGGGCATCCGCTCGACTTATCTCAGCAAACCCATGGGGCAATTCGTCGTTGAGCCTCTTGGTTCGTCTGGTCATGGTGCCTGTGTGGAAATGGAATACTACCCTTCCATTTGTAAATACGTAAGGATATTCCTCATCCGGCAGTTCTAAAGGAGGTTTATAGTCTGCAATCTGGAAATGTCCCAGCCCGTCTGCGGTAGGAAACTTCTCCACAAACATTACCTCTGTCCCCGGGTGATCCTCAGTCGGGCATGGCCATTGAATGCCGTGGGGGTTTCTTAGTCTTTCATAGGTTATGCCCTTGTATTGAGGTACACATGTTCTGATCTCCTCAAATATCTCTGCCGGACTGCTAAAACTAAATTGTTCCTCATAACCCATCATCTTGGCCAGCTCACAGAATATCACCCAATCCGGCCTTGTATCACCAGCAGGCTCGACGGCCTTGTTCATCCTCTGTACTCTTCTATCTACCCCTGTGATGGTTCCATCCTTCTCCATAAAGGTTGCTGTCGGTAGCACAATGTCTGCCAATTTTGCGGTTTCGGTCATGAATATGTCCTGAACCACCAGAAAATCTTTATCTTGCAAAGCCTTCCGCACGCTGTTTGTATCAGGGGCAGCAAGCATGGGGTTTGCCCCCACGATGTATAGGACCTTACAATTTTCCACCATGTCCATGTAGGTCATGCCTGGTGTTGAAGGGAGACCTTTTACCCCCCAAATATCTTCAAATCGCTTGGCTGTTTCCTCATTGACCTTCTGAAATCCAGGGTAGAAAACAGGAAGGGGGCCCATATCGCCAAATCCCTCCCCATTTGCATGACCCCTTAAAGGATTTACCCCTGTGCCTGGTTTCCCATAGTTTCCGGTCAAAAGTGCCAGGTCGGCAAGCGCTCTGATATTCTCTATGCCGGCACCGTGCTGTGCGATCCCCGCGTTGTACAGGATGCATGCATTTTCTGCCTTTGCATAGGTCAGCGCCGTTTCTTTGATTGCATCAATGGAAATGTCTGTTGTTCTCTCTATTTCACTGAGATCCAGAGTGGTTAAATAGTCCTTTAGATCATCGAATCCCGAGGTTTTTTTGTCTATGAAGTTTTTGTCCTCAAGCCCCTCATCTATGATGATCCGCATCATGCCATTTACCAAGGCGTTGTCAGCAGCAGGATAGACCTGCAGGTATAGGTCTGCGAGGTTTTTCGCAGTTATGGTCCTTCTCGGGTCCACAACGATTACCTTGGCTCCTTTGCGCTTTGCCCTTATGACCCTGCGTGCAATGATGGGATATGTTTCCTGCAAGTTGGTACCAACGACAAATATACAATCTGCCTGCTCGATACTCGTGGTAGACGTTGTCATCACACCTGAACCCACTGTGGAGATCAAGGCAGGCACTGTGGTGGAATGGCAGAATCTGGAGGCATTATCCATGTTGTTTGTCTTCTTGACTACCCTGACAAACTTCTGAATCACGTAAAGATCCTCATTCGTACACTTGGCAGAGTTTATGAAACCCACTGCCTCAGCATCCACCCCCTGCAATTTTTCCGCAATCAACCCTAATGCATGTTCCCAGGAGGCCTCTTCAAAAACACCATTTTGTTTTATTAACGGCCTTTGCAGTCTTTGCTCGCTGTATGAAAAGGCATGGGCGTTTCTGCCTTTCTGGCAGTTCTTGCCTTCACATACCGGATGATCTTTCCACGGCTCCATCCCTACTACGTTGCCGTCTTTAACCACCAAATATATGCCGCAGCCACAGCCACAATAAGGGCAAATGGTCGGTACATGTTCAATCGATTTCATCAATGCCTTATCACTCCATCGTTTGTCCCAGAGGATTTGGGCCAAGCCCTTTTGTCTCTTCCACGAAGTTCCTGACCAGTTGCGCAAATTGCGGACCTTCTGATGCTGATATCCACCCCAGGTGTAATCTAGCTGGATCTATGCCTATGCACTCCAGCAGTTTTTGGGTCATCAAGACGCGCCTTCTTACGTGTAGATTACCTTCCAGGTAATGACATTCACCAGGGTGTCACCCGCCTACCAGGACAGCATCTATACCGGACGCCAGTGCCTCTAAGATAAGCACAGGATCAATCCTTCCGGTGCACATCACGCGGACAGCCCGGATGTTCGGTGGATATTGGAACCTGGAAACGCCAGCCAGATCCGCACCCGCATACGAGCACCAGTTACATAGAAAGGCCACTACTTTGGGTTCAAATTCGTTTGACATGTTTAGACCACCTTATCTGTATCCGTTGACGGTTTTTTTCGTATGGTCAAACCTTCCTTATTCCTTAAGATAGAGCCAAGATCTGCGCCCTGATCTGATGTTGACTGAAATGGCACATATCAACCGCCTTTGAGGGGCAGCTTGCAGCGCATAGGCCACACCCCTTACAGGATGCAGTTATGTTTTGAGCCTTTTTTGCTCCATTAACTTCTACTATATGTATGGCATCAAACGGGCACACCCTTTCACAGATACCGCATCCATTGCACATCTCCGGATCAACAACCGAGATAATGGGTTCGATCTCTACCACATTTTTCATCAAGATGTTTGCAGCCCGCGCAGACGCAGCCTTGGCCTGTGCAATAGATTCCTCAATAGGTTTTGGATACTGGCAAAGCCCGGCCAAGAAGAGGCCCTGAGTGGCAAAATCAACAGGCCTGAGTTTCATATGGGCCTCTAAGAAGAAACCTTCTTCGGTGGTAGAGACCTTGTAGAGTTTGGAAAGGGGCATGTTGTCAGAGGGTAAAATGGCGGTTGCCAGGCATATGATGTCCGGAGATATCTCAAGGGGTCTTAATAGCACATGGTCTGTAACAGTAACCTTTAGCGTGCCATTTTCCCTTTCAACCGTGGGTTTATCTCCTAGCTCATAGCGAATGAACAAAACACCTTTGGCCCTTGCCTCCATATAGAGGTCTTCCCTGTCCCCGAAGGTCCTGATATCTCGATAGAGGATATAAATGCGCATATCAGGATTTAATGCTTTTAAGGTCAAAGCCCTGTGGATGGAGTGGGTGCAGCAGACTTTACTGCAATATGGCCTGTCAGGTATTCTGGATCCCACACACTGGATAAAGACTGCGCTCCTTGCATCCCTGATCCTGTCACTACCCTTCATAATTTCCTGATCAAGTTCCAGAGACAGCAACACATTGGGGTCTTGCCCGTATAGATATTCTTTGGGCCTATAGGGTTTGCCGCCGGTGGCCATGATGATTGCCCCGTGTTCCAATTTCTTCTCCCTACCTTGATCATCAATCAATGTAGATGCAAAATTCCCCACAAAGCCCGAGGCGTCTTTGATGCTCGTGTTAAGGAATACATCGATCAATGGGTGGTCATTAACCTTCTCAACAAGGTCTTCAACATAAGGTTTTATCTTGTCCCCTTTATATGTGGAGTGGAGATTGATGGCCTGGCCGCCCAAACTATCTCTTTCTTCAACCAGATCGGTCTTGAATCCTTGTTCAGCCAAACTCAAGGCACTCACCATGCCTGCCACCCCGCCACCGATTACTAAGCCATTATGATTTACCGGTACGGATATGTCGGTAAGAGGCGTAATCAGCCTTGCCTTGGCCACAGCCATCCTTACCAGGTCTTTGGCCTTATCAGTCGCCTTTTCCGGCTCGTCCATATGCACCCATGAACACTGATCACGAATATTGGCCATCTCAAAGACGTATTTGTTTAGACCCGCCTCGCGGAGGGTCTCTCTAAAGAGTGGTTCATGGGTCCTTGGGGTACAGGAGGCAACCACCACCCGGTTCAGGTTATGTTCCTTTACATATTCTTTTATCCTCTCCTGGGTATCCTGGGAGCAGGTAAAGAGATTCCTTTCTGCTGCGACCACATTCGGAAGCGTGCCTGCATACTCTGTAACTTCAGGGACGTTGACCACGCCCCCAATGTTGATCCCTCAATGACAGACAAAAACCCCTATGCGAGCCTCCTCTCCAAGCAGCTCTTTTTCAGCAGGATACTCTTTTTTCTTGACCAGGCTGCTTCTCGCCGATGCCAGAAGACCCATGGCGGATTCGGCCGCAGCACTCGCCTCCATAACCGTGCCTGGGATGTCTTTGGGCCCTTGAAATGCTCCACAAACATATATCCCCGGCCTTGATGTTTCTACAGGGGAGAGGCATTTGGTCGTTGCAAAATTGTGGCGGTCAAGTTCTATATCCAACCGCTCAGCCAGATTCCTGGCATCAGCAGGGGGCATCAGGCCAATGGAAAGTACTACCATGTCAAAGACTTCCTGTTTTATCTCCCCCTGTTCAGTGCCATAGGCTATTTTGAGGTCCCCGGTATCCCCTACCGGCTCTATGGTATGTATCCTGGACCTGATAAACCTGACTCCGATTTCATCCTTTGCCCGGTTGTAATACTTCTCAAAATCTTTGCCATATGTCCGCATGTCCATAAAAAAGATAGCAGTATCTAATGGTAACGAGCTGTGCTCCTTGGCAATAACTGCCTCTTTTATGGCATACATGCAGCATACAGCAGAACAGTAGCTCTGGTCACTTTTTTTGATATTCCTTGAGCCGACGCACTGGAGCCAGGCGATCTTTTTTGGCTCCTTTTCATCAGATGGACGTACAAGATGGGCCTCATAAGGGCCTGAGGCGCTCAGGATACGCTCAAATTCCATGCTGGTGACCACATTGGGAAAGCGTCCATATTGATATGTATCATCCTCTGAAGGGTCGTATGGTTTAAAACCAGGGGCAAGTATGATTGACCCAACGTTTAGCTCGACAGTCTCATCTTGCTGGGAGTGATCGATAGCACCAGCACTGCAGAATGCACTGCATATCTGACATCCGCCGGTCTTAAAGTGCATGCAGTACGTACGGTCAACGGCCGGCGCCTTAGGTACGGCCTGAGGATAGGGTATATAGATCGGTTTTCGTCCTACAAGCCCCATGTCATACTCAGAGGGGATAGGTTGAATAGCGTGTTTGGTAATATCTTCAAGCTTGATATGTCCGGTAGGACAGACCGAGGCGCAGGCACCGCAGGCCATACAGAGATCCGTCTGAATATGGAACGGGGTGTCCACCTTCATGTCCACACCGCGGCCAGTCAGGCTGATGGCACTGTTTCCCATCCTCTCGCAAATACGCACGCAAAGCCCGCAGAGGATACAATCGTCGTCTTTTTTCTTAAACCGCGGCTCTTTGATCCCATATCCTGCTGCCATTTTTTTGATCATAGGCACATTCGGACAACGGGCAAGGAGCAACTCCACGAGAAGCTTGCGACCCTCGTGGACCGCTTCGGTCTCCGTGCTTATTTCTATACCTTCTTTTATAGGGTAGTTGCATGCCGTGACAAAATTGGTCTTTCGGCCATCAAAAACCTCTACGGTACAAAGACGGCACATCCCCGCAGGCCCGAGGGCTTTGTGGTAACACAGCGTCGGTATCTCAACCCCATGTCTTTCAGCAACCTGGAGGATATATTCTCCTTCTTCTCCCTGAACTTCTTTACCGTTAAGCCTAAGGGTTATCATGGGTGTGTTCCTTTTCGTGCTTGAACCTGGGTGCTTCGTTTCAGGAAATTTCCCCGAACTTTTTGAGAAGTTACGGTGCTTCTACTCCAAGACTCCATTACTCACTGTTTGCAGAAATCCTGAGACGCTCAATCACCTAATAAGAACGGCATCAAACTTACAGGCATTGTAACAGATGCTGCACTTGACACACTTATCCTGGTCTATGTGATGTGGTTTCTTCTTTTCACCAGTGATGGCCTCATGCGGACATTTTAGTGCGCACAGATGACAGCCATTGCATAGTTCTTCATCAACTTCGTAATGGAAAAGGGCCTTGCACACACCTGCCGGGCATTTCTTGTCCCTAATGTGTGTCTCGTACTCATCCCGGAAATAGAGGATGGTGGTTAAGACCGAATTTGGGGCAGTTTTTCCCAGTCCACACAGGGAAAATCTCTTGATCATAGTGGCCAGTTCTTCAAGGAGTTTGATATCCTCTTCCCTGCCGTTTCCCTCGCAGATATCAGCCAGGATTTCTGACATCTGTGTAATCCCTTCACGGCAGGGCGTGCATTGACCGCATGATTCGTTTTTTAGAAAATCCAAAAAATATCTGGCAATGTTCACCATGCAGGTATCCTGGTCCATGACGATCATGCCGCCTGAGCCCATGATAGCGCCAAGCTCGGCCAGTTTCTGGTAATCTACAGGGGTATCAAGGAATTGTTCGGGAATACAGCCGCCCGAAGGCCCCCCTGTCTGAACAGCCTTGAATTTTTTCTTTTTGGGAATACCGCCACCCATGTCAAAAACGATCTCTCTAAGGGGAATTCCCATGGGAACTTCCACTAAACCGGTATTCTTTACCTTGCCCACGAGGCTGAAAACCTTTGTGCCTTTGCTGTGCTCTGTACCGATGTTGGCGTACCATTGCCCACCTTTCAAAAGAATAACCGGCACATTAGCATAGGTCTCAACATTATTCAGATTTGATGGTTTGTCCCTGAAACCTTTTTCCACAGTATGGACATACTTGGCCCTGGGTCTTCCCACTTTACCTTCCAGGGAGGCCATCAAGGCCGTTGATTCACCACAAACAAAAGCGCCTGCCCCGGTAGAAATCTTTACATGGAAACTGAAATCAGAGCCTGCTATGTTTTGTCCAATCAACCCGTAATCCTCTGCCTGCTTAATCGCCGCGACCAGACGCTTTACAGCTAAGGGGTATTCATGCCTGACATAAATGAAGCCTTGATTGGAGCCGATGGCCAATGCTGCGATCAACATCCCTTCAAGGACACTATGAGGATCTCCTTCCAGGATACTTCTATCCATGTAGGCGCCCGGGTCGCCTTCATCAGCATTACAGATTACGTATTTTTCGCCATGACAGCCTGCACAGGTTTTCCACTTGGTTCCTGTTGGAAAACCAGCACCACCACGGCCCCTTAATCCCGATTCCGTAATGATCTTAATGATCTCAACTGGTTTGATCTGTGAAAGGGATCGAATGAAGGCCAGATATCCTCCTTTGGCGATGTACTCTTCAATGCTATCAGGGTCAATATAGCCACAATTGCGTAAGGCAATTTTTGCCTGTTTACTGTAAAAGGGGATATCCTCCAAGAAAGGAATTCCTTCTATGGGCTTCACCCCGACAAGGGGGTTTTCGATATTGTCCTCCAACAAAGAACGAGGATCGCGTACTTGCGCCAGAATCCACTTTTTGTTGAAATCGCCCTGGATATAGCCTTGAATGGCATCCAGGATCTTATTCTCGACAAGGTGCCTGTAAATCAGTCTCGGTTTGCCGTTTCCGAATATTTCAACCAAAGGCTCTTCTTGACAGAAACCGAGACAACCAGTTTGGGAGATTTGAGTGCCATTTCCCCAGGGAAATTCTCGCAGCGCCTTTTCAAAGGAAGCCTTAGCGCCGGCGGCAATGCCGCAGGATGCCATCCCTATGTTCACCTTGATCCCGCCAGGGTGGTACAGTTTTTTGCTGTAGTCCTGCCTGATTTTCTCTAAGTCTTTGACAGACCGCACTTGCATAGCCTCAAAACCCCCTATTGATATCTATCCAACACCTTTTGTATCTTGTCCTGGCTGATCCGGCTATGAATGTCTTCATTAATCTTGACCACTGGTCCAAGACTACAGCATCCAATACAGCGTACAGGTTCGAGGGTGAATCGCATATCTTCAGTTGTTTCTCTGGGGCCTACATCCAAAATCTCCTGTATGCTTTCCCACACCATTGCCCCCCCTCTAACATAACAGGCAGTTCCAAGGCAGACAGAGATGATGTTTCGGCCTCTCGGTTCCAGACTGAAGGTACTATAGAATGTGCCTACACCGTAAATCTGACTAAGAGGCACCCCTATCTTTTCAGAAAGATACGTAAGAGATGCTTGGGGCAAGTAGTTATACTGATGTTGAATGGCCTGGAGAATCATAATAAGATTCTCTTTGTCGTTGTTGAATTGTATGTCTATTATTCGATCAAGTTCCATATAATCCATCTCAACG
>MAXP01000167.1 GCA_001751085.1 Desulfobacterales bacterium C00003060
CCACTACCAACAACAAAGTTAGGTCTTACTGAGCCTTTACTATACCCCAAAAACATTATCTTGAAATCTATATATGCAACCACAGAGCCTATTGGCCAGGTCTGGGCCGGGGATTGCGGAGTTAAGCTGCACATTATTTTAGCGTAACTTCACATGGTTATCAGCACCACTCATCCCGCAAATTTGCAAGTATTTTTCTGAAAAGCTATACATCCAAACGTCATTCCGGCGAANNCCGGAATCCACACATCTTACCCTGAGTTACTGAGTTATTGAGAAGACTTACGTTTCAACCCGGAACCGTGAAAACTGAACCGCTCAACCCAGGTGTTAACAAAAAACTTGATTTTGACCAGGGCAGCAAGTAAATTGAGTTTATACTCCGCTGGATCATAAACTGCGCTTTCTTGTGGCAAAAGCTTCAGTTATGGCCGGGCTGAGTATATCAAAATAAATCAAGGGGGAGCGATTGTTGTAGATGAAACGAAACGTATCTGAAAAACTATTTGAACAGGCCCAAAAAGTCATCCCTGGAGGTGTGAACAGCCCTGTGCGAGCTTGCCGTTCGGTGGGCGTAAAGCCTGTCTTTATACAGCGAGCAGAGGGTTCCAGGGTATTCGATGCCGACGGCAATGCCTATATAGACTACGTCGGATCTTGGGGCCCTATGATCTTAGGGCATCGCCGTCCTGAAGTAATATCGGCCATCCAGGATGTACTTAAGCGAGGAACCAGCTTTGGGGCCCCCACGGATCTTGAGATAGAACTGGCCGAAATGGTCACGGAAGCCGTTCCATCCGTTGAGATGGTCAGAATGGTCAACTCAGGAACCGAGGCCACGATGAGCGCTATTCGCCTGGCCCGGGGCGTCACCGGCAGGGATCTGCTGATTAAATTCGACGGTTGCTATCATGGTCACGCCGATACCCTTCTTGTGGCTGCCGGCTCAGGGGTCGCGACACTGGGTATTCCGGGTAGCCCAGGGGTCCCTGAGGCGTTTGTGCAGAACACCCTTTCCCTTCCCTATAATGACGAAGAGCGAGTAACCGACGTAGTTTCTAAGAAGGGTGATAACATAGCAGCCATTATTGTTGAACCTGTGGCAGGAAACATGGGACTTGTTCCGGCTGAGGCAGGGTTCTTAGAGACATTGAGGACATTAACACACAACCATGGGATCATCCTCATATTTGACGAGGTTATGACAGGCTTCCGTGTTGCTTATGGAGGCGCCCAGTCCATCTACGGTGTTGTGCCAGATCTTACCTGCCTGGGCAAGATCATTGGAGGCGGGCTCCCAGTAGGAGCCTACGGTGGAAAGAAAGAGATCATGAAAAAAGTCGCCCCTGAGGGCGATGTCTATCAAGCCGGCACCCTGTCCGGAAACCCAGTGGCCATGGCGGCAGGGATCAGTACGTTGAAATGTCTGCAACACAGCGGATATTATGAAACCCTGGAAACAAGATCAGCTATGCTGGAAGCGGGCATCAGGGAGGCTGCCGACAAGGCAGGACTGCCTGCAACGACTAATCGGGTCGGCTCCATGATGGGACTATTTTTTACCGAAAAGCGCGTCTCAAACTTCGCAGAGGCACAGACAAGTGATCTGGCCATGTTTGCCGAATATTTCACGGGGATGCTGAAACGGGGTGTATACTTAGCCCCATCTCAATACGAGGCTCTTTTTGTGTCCAGTGCCCACAGTGAAGGAGACATCCAAGCGACGATCTCGACAGCCGGCGAGGTTTTTGGCGCTTTACGAATTTAGGGATTGACTTGCAAGCCACGATATGGTAAACGAATTTTGTTTTTTCGGAAACCGTGTGCTGTGTCCTGCACGGCTTCTGAGTCAGTGTTCTTTGTGATGAAAAAAGAGACCAAGAAACTGTTCAGGGAGCTATGGTATTACAGTAGCTTGAGTTTTTCCATTGCGCTGTCAGTGGTGATTGGCTTGGGCATTGGGTACTGGCTGGATAATCGTTTTAATACCTCTCCGTGCCTGACACTTATCTTTCTTGGTCTTGGTGTCGTTGCTGGATTTCGCAATATATACCTGGTCATGAAAAAAAGTCAAAAACTGTAAGGGGAAGACTTCGAGCTGTGCGCATAGAAAGAAATCTCTTGAAATTTATTACGCTTTCTAACTGGATCCTGTTTTGTGCCGCCACGACCTTAGGGTTTGTCCTGGTGCCAGGCCCTTTTGCATGGGGAATCCTGGCTGGCGGCCTCATTGTGACCATTAATTTTCAGCTCTTGTACCAGACTCTTAAGAAGGCCTTAACGCCACCGCATGTCGCGAAAACGGGTGTGGTGTTGGGCAAGTATTATATTCGTTTTTTTGCCTGTGCCCTTATCATATATGTACTTATTGCGGATCATTACGTAAACCCCTTGGGACTCATAATAGGGCTCTCCGTTGTGGTAACAAGCATATTGATAGCAACCCTTAATGAAGTAAGAAAAATAGTTTTTAAGGAGGCGGCGTGATATGGAACATCCCATTCTCTTTCTAGTGCAGTTGAGTGATCTTGTCGGCCTGGGGCATTTTGCCCACCTTTATCCCCATGTGATCTACACATGGTTTGTAATGCTCCTCCTGTTGGTGTTAGCGGTTCTTGCCACCAAGGGAATAGGTATGATTCCAACAAAGGGGCAAAATGTCTTCGAGATCCTGATCGGAGGGATGGAAGATTTCATGGTGGACATTTCAGGAGAGGAAGGCCGTCGGTTTTTTCCGATACTTGCGACGATTTTCATCTATATCTTTGTCTGCAATCTTATCGGCCTGATTCCCGGGTTTTTTCCTCCCACCGCCAACCTTAATACTACCCTGTCTTGTGCCCTTGTTGTAGTTCCCTTGACCCATATAATAGGTGTCATGTATCACGGGCCCAAATACATCAAACACTTTTTGGGACCGGTGTGGTGGATGATACCCATCATACTTCCGATAGAACTGATTGGACACACTGCACGGATTCTCTCGCTCAGCATTCGACTCTTTGGAAACATGAGCGGCCACGAACTGGTTTTGGCCATCCTGTTTATGCTGGCAGGCGCCTTTTTTGCTCCATTGCCGATCATGGCCTTGGGAATCTTTGTGTGCTTGGTTCAGGCCTTTGTGTTCTTTTTGCTTTCCATAATGTACTTTGCAGGTGCAATGGAAGAAGCCCATTAATAAAAACATTTTAACTAAAGGAGGTAAGAGTCAATGTTCAAGAAACTGTCGATTTCCACAATGGGGTCCGCGTTTTTCCTGGTTGCCCTTTCCACAGTAGCGTATGCTGCGGGCGCTGACATGGCCGTTGCCGGTCTGAAGTACTTCACAACATCGGTATTTGCCGCTGGTTTCGGTATCGGGATAGCAGCGTTTGGCACTGGCATCGGCCAGGGCTATGCAATCAGAGGTGCAGTTGAGGGTATTGCCAGGAACCCTGAGGCATCGGGTAAGGTAACTGTGACCATGCTGATTGGTCTGGCCATGGTCGAGTCCCTGTGTATCTACGCCCTGGTTATTTGCCTGATCCTTATTTATGCGCATCCGCAATCTGCAGCGATTGCAGATCTGTTTTCAACAGTCACTCCTTAATTTTGTAAAATTGATGAAACATCATCGAAGGGTTGCCTCGCCTGTCAGTGACGGGCGATGTGCAACCCTTTTTTTGTGTTGGTACGTGTGGATTGGTGGATTGTTCCCATGAAATTTGAGAAAATCCCTTCTATTGCCGTGACTCGCCTTGCGGTTTATGCAAGAAAGCTTGAGCATTTAGACCAAAAAGGCGAAGAAGTGGTCTCGTCGGTTCGCCTGGCCGATATCTGCCGCATTAATCCTGCACAGGTCCGCAAGGACCTGGCCTACTTTGGTCAATTCGGAATTAGAGGCCTTGGTTATTATGTAAAAGGCCTCCTCCTTGAGATTAGCAAGATCCTTGGCCTGGACAGGGAATGGCATTTCGGTTTGGTCGGTGTTGGGAATCTTGGCTGGGCACTCTTGAAACATGCCCAGTCTGTGAAAAAGGGGTACAGCTTTGTAGCAGCATTCGATAAAAGGCCAAACAGAATCGGCCTAAAAGTTGGAGACATACGGGTCGAGCCCTTGGAATCAATGAAGTGTATGGTCAAGGAAAAGGGTGTAGAGATCGGTGTGATTGCCGTAAAGCCGGAATGGGCTCAGGACGCTGCAGACAGGCTGGTAAGTGCCGGGGTTCGCGGCATTCTGAATTTCGCACCTGTTGAGCTCAATTCCCCGGCTTCTGTATCCATCGAAAATGTGGATTTCAGCCTCAAGCTTGGTGTCCTCTGTTACAGGCTCACCACAGCAAAATCAAAACGACACCATATCACATCAAAACTAGGTGCGTGACTCTCCCCCACCTCGAACTGTAACTTCTCAATAAGTTGGGGTAGATTACATTTTGCGACTACTGCCCGTCATTCCTGTGCCTGCCCTGGACTCTGATCCAGGGTTCGCAGGAATGACGGGCAGTATACATCCAAACGTCATTCCGGCGAAAGCCGGAATCCAGACATCTCACCCTGACTTTTCGAGAAGTTACCTCGAACTTATACAACTCATTGATATCATATCGCTTGTGATATCCCATCACTTCAATACCCCATAAGCGCTAAGGTAACCGTTCACGGGTTCAAAGGTTCAGGGGTTCAATAGAAATACATAACAGGTTACAACTATTCGGCACCCAGCACCTTGCTCAGGAACCTGCCGGTGTGGGATGCCGGGGTCCCGGCAATCTCTTCAGGTGTGCCGCACTTTACGACATAACCGCCCTTATCTCCTCCTTCCGGCCCAAGGTCCACGATGTAATCGGCTGACTTGATGACGTCCATATTGTGCTCGATCACTATGATTGTGTTGCCGGCGTCCGTAAGCCGGCCCAAAACATCCAGGAGTTTCTGGATGTCTGCAAAATGAAGCCCTGTTGTTGGCTCATCCAGGATGAAAACGGTTCTCCCTGTGGCCCGTTTGCTGAGTTCCCTTGACAACTTGACCCTCTGGGCCTCCCCGCCTGAAAGGGTTGTCGCAGGTTGGCCAACGCGAATGTAGCCCAACCCCACATCAGCCAGGGCTTGAAGCTTGGTTCTTATCTTCTTGATCTTGCCGAAGAAGCCCAGGGCCTGATCAACAGTCATGTCCAGCACCTCTGAGATGTTCTTCCCCTTGTACTTAATATCCAGGGTCTCCCGATTGTACCGCTTTCCCTGGCAGACATCGCACGTCACATAGACATCCGGGAGAAAGTGCATCTCGATCTTGATGATTCCATCCCCGCGACACGCCTCGCACCGCCCTCCCTTTACGTTGAAGCTGAAGCGTCCTGGTCTATATCCACGGGTTCTGGCATCCGGGGTTTTGGCGAACAAGTCTCGAATGTCGGTAAACACTCCAGTGTAGGTGGCTGGATTCGACCGCGGTGTTCGTCCAATCGGAGACTGGTCTACGTTGATGACACTATCTATCTTTTCAAGGCCCGTCATTCGACTGTATCTGCCCACGGCTTTCCTCAAATGGTAGAACCGGCGAGCCAGAGATCGATAAAGTGTTTCAACGACCAAGCTCGATTTGCCTGAGCCCGACACCCCGGTTACGCACACAAAACATCCCAGTGGGAACCTAACCGTGATATCTTTGAGGTTGTTGGTCGATGCCTCTTCTACGACTATGTGACCGTTTCTCATCGGGCGGCGCCTGGCAGGCACCGGTATGGTTTTACGACCTGAAAGATACTTACCCGTAACAGACGTCTCGTGTTCAAGCAAAACGCTTGGCGGCCCATCAAATACAAGGTATCCGCCATCGGCCCCGGCTCCGGGCCCCATATCAATCACGTGGTCTGCCGAAAGGATTGTTTCAGCGTCATGCTCAACGACAAGAACCGTATTTCCCAGATCACGCATCTGTTTGAGAGTACTAAGAAGTCTTTGGTTGTCCCGCTGGTGGAGGCCAACACTCGGCTCATCCAGAACATAGAGTACACCGGTTAGCTTGGAACCTATCTGGGTAGCTAACCGAATCCTCTGCCCCTCTCCTGCCGAAAGTGTGGCCGAAGCCCGATCAAGCGTCAGATAGCCTAATCCAACCTGGGTCAAAAAACAGAGCCTTTCGGTAATCTCTTTCAGTATAGGATCTGCGACAGCCCTATCTCGGGAACCAAGAGCAATTGCCCCAAAAAAATCAAGGAGTTCGGTTACTGAACGTCTGCATACCTTGTGAACCGACTCCCCGCCAACCTCAACTGCGAGGCTTTCCGGTTTGAGCCTTGCACCATGACACTCAGGGCAAGGTCGCATGTTCATAAACCGCTCAACATCTTCACGGACATGGTGTGATCGGGTCTCCCTATAACGTCGTTCAAGGTTCGGAATAACCCCCTCAAAGGGTCTGGAGTATGTGTAGCGTCTACCGTCCCGTTCAAGATAAAACTCGATAGTCTTGCCCTTGGACCCATGAAGCAGGAGATCTATTAGGGCTTCAGGAAATCTATTGAAGGGCGTATGGATGTTTAAGCTAAATTGTCGTGTAATGGCGTCTAACACCTGGTAGAAGTAGACCGAATGTCGATTTTCCCAAGGGACAATCACACCATCCCTCAGAGAAAGGGTAGGGTCAGGCACGATCAGGTCGGGGTCAAACACCATCATGGAACCGAGGCCGTCGCAGGTGCGGCAGGCCCCCTGGGGGCTGTTAAAGGAAAAACCGGCCGGAGTAAAAGGAGAATAACTGATACCGCAGAGCATGCAGACTGCCTTTTCGCTGAAGATGAGTGGTTCACCCTGTAACAGATCAACCAACACCACACCTTCGGACAGCCCAATGGCAAGTTCGATAGAATCGGCCAGACGATTTCGGGCTGATTCTTGAACGACCAAACGGTCTACTACCACCTCTATGCTATGTTTTATGTTCTTATCAAGCAGAACCGTTCCATCAAGCTCATACAGTTTGCCGTCCACCCTGACTCTTGCAAAACCGTCCTTTTGCAGTCTTTGGAGCAACCTTTGATGGGCCCCTTTTTGTCCAGCAACTACAGGAGACAGGATAACGACCCTGGTACCTGTCTCAAGGGCCATAACTTGATCCACTATCTCTTGGGTACTTTGGGACGTAATGCGTTGTCCGCACCTGTGGCAATGCGGCTTGCCGATGCGGGCAAAGAGGAGTCGAAGATAATCGTAGATCTCAGTAACTGTTCCTACTGTAGAACGAGGGTTCTTGGTAATAGACTTCTGCTCGATGGCAATGGCCGGGGCAAGGCCTTCGATACTGTCCACATCCGGCTTGTCCATCTGCTCCAAAAACTGGCGAGCATAAGCTGAAAGCGACTCAACATATCGCCTCTGCCCCTCAGCGTAAAGCGTATCAAAGGCCAGGGTCGATTTGCCAGAGCCCGAAATGCCGGTTGTTACAACGAGTCGATTTCGAGGGATGTCAACATCAATGTTTTTAAGGTTGTGCTGGCGCGCACCGCGAACAACGATCTTGTCTAAAGGCATGGTCACTTCCGCTTTTCCATTCGTCCAATCATGAGCGAAAGACACATAATACTATATTCTTGCATTATGAATACCTCACCGTCAACCGATATTGCCCTGTACCAGCAATTCTATAGATTTAAAGGCATCCTTCACGACAACTCAAAAGTAGTTTACACTTTGTTGATCTTGAATTTTGGCAGTGAAATTTGAAACTTGAAACTTGAAATTGGGAAAAACCTAAAGATGTAGATGCC
The DNA here is from genome assembly GCA_001751085.1 of Desulfobacterales bacterium C00003060. Lineage (GTDB taxonomy): Bacteria > Desulfobacterota > Desulfobacteria > Desulfobacterales. Next base: position 7,749 of record MAXP01000167.1, read on the forward strand.
TTACCTAATTTCAAATTTCGAACTTCCAGTTTGGACATCCCCATTCAATTCGATAATACACGCTTTTTCGAAAAAAGTGTAAACTGGTCAATGAAGGATGCCCCTCAAAATGAAAAATGCCAGTGAATGCAACGGCTCTTGTGTGTTCAACCCTTTCTTGATACAAAGGGATTATGGTTCGTTCTCGTAGTGAACTCAACGCAAAAAAAATAATATCCAGACGAGGCACCCAGGGGCGGTTTGGGAGGTTTCTCCATCTTTTTTACGGGACAGTTATTGTCTTGTCCCTCCTGGCCGGGCTTTTTTTGGGGGGCTTTTATTATCACCTAACAAGAAACCTTCCCAAAATATCCTCTTTGAAGGATTACCGCCCATCTATTATCACCACTGTCTACTCGGACGACAAGCACAAGATTGCCGAGTTCTTCAAAGAGCGAAGGATCGTACTTCCTTTTTCCAAGATACCAAAGACCCTCATCAATGCCTTTGTTGCATCCGAAGACGCTCGTTTTTTCAAACATGAAGGGATTGACCTTGCAAGCATCGTCCGGGCGTTTTTCAAGAACCTCGAAGCAGGCACTATCATTCAGGGGGGAAGCACTATCACCCAGCAGGTTGCCAAGTCCTTTTTCCTGTCACCCGAAAAAAGCTATGTCCGCAAGGTACGAGAGGCGATCCTTGCCTATCGTATAGACAAGGTATTTACAAAGGACGAGATACTTTTCCTATATCTCAACCAGATATACTTGGGACATGGCGCTTACGGTGTTGAGGCCGCCGCACAAAACTATTTTGGAAAATCAGTCTGTGATCTTAATCTGGCCGAATACGCTATGATAGCAGGGTTGCCGCAGGCCCCGAGTCGCTATTCCCCGTTTCAGCATCCCAAAAAGGCAAAACATCGCCAGATCTATGTCTTGAATCGGATGATGAATGAAGGATACATCACAGATATCCAGGCAACCGAGGCCATCAACACGCCACTCGATATCAAGCCCAGACGCAACTGGTATATTGAGGAGGTCCCTTACTACACTGAATACGTACGTAAGTACGTAGAAAAAAAATACGGCAGGGATATCCTCTACAATGACGGCCTGACAATTTACACTGCTGTGAACGTCGAAATGCAAAGGGCAGGACGGGCCGCCTTAGACAACGGACTCCGGGAGCTCGACAAAAGGCAGGGGTATAGGGGCCCTCTGAAACATTTAGAGTCGGAACAGTTTGAGGCCTTCTCTCAAGAGATCCAGGGAATGATTGAGGACCACCCGCTGGCACCTGGAAGAATCATCCGGGGGGTCGTTATTGCAGTGAATGATAGCAAGCAAAAGGCCACTGTCCGCATTGGAGGACAACAAGGATGCCTTCATCTTGAGAACATGAAGTGGGCAAGGAAACCTGACCCGGAGGTTGCCCACTATAACACCAGGGTGAAGAAGGTCAGTGATGTTCTCAAGGCAGGGGACGTAATCCTGGTCAGAATAAACGGACAGCAGAAAGACTCCGGGCAATGGAATCTATCTCTGGAACAGAGTCCCGCTGCACAAGGCGCACTACTTTGCATGCAAACCGAAACCGGTTATGTAAAGGCTATGATCGGCGGTCGAGACTTTAGGGTGAGCCAGTATAACAGGGCTGTACAATCGAGGCGTCAGCCCGGCTCTGCATTAAAACCCATTATTTACGCCGCTGCCCTTGATAAGGACTATACGCCTGCAACCATCATTTTAGATACCCCAATCGTATTTGAGGATACGGAAAATGAATTCACATGGAAACCGAGGAACTACGAAGAGAGTTTTCATGGTCCCACCCTTTTCCGGACCGCCCTGACAAAGTCCCGGAACGTAGTAACTATCAAGATTCTTAAAGATATCGGCATAGATTATCTGATCGAATATGCCAGAAAACTCGGTATCCAATCCCCACTTACGAGGGACCTTTCCCTTGCACTCGGCACATCAGGGGTTTCACTCCTTGAACTGGCAGGCGCATATGCCATTTTTAACAATCAAGGATATCGTGTAAAACCATGTTTTGTCACCAGGATACTTGATCGTGATGGATATGTCCTGGAAGAAAATCAGCCTGAAGCCAAAAAAGCTGTTGAGAAAAGCACCGCGTATATCATTACCAATCTCCTTCAGGGTGTAGTCCAACATGGAACCGGATGGCGGATTAAGGCCCTTAATCGGCCTGTTGCAGGCAAGACCGGTACGACAAATGACCTNNGGTTTTGATGAAGAGAAACCACTCGGCCTTCACGAAACAGGTTCCAAGGCCGCCAGCCCCATTTGGCTCAAGTTTATGCAGGCAATCCTCAAGGACAAACCTGTACAGGTCTTCCAGGTGCCGGATGGTGTGGTTTTTGCCAAGATAGATGCAGAGACCGGACTCTTGGCAGTTCCTGAATCCAAGAAGACCATATTTGAATGCTTCAAGGAAGGAAGTGTTCCCACCGAACACACAAGAAAGCCCGGTTCTATCACTGAACCGAGCCAACTATTCAAAGCCGATATGTGAAAAGCTGGAAACTCAATCCTCAAAGGACAGGAAGGCACTTTTCAGCTTTCACCTTGGATTTTCCTGGATCTATGGAATCCGCACTCTTCGGTTTTCGACCTCTTCCAGCAAGTCCTCTGACGAATAAAGAACCACAAACTTTTCTTCCAGTTCCTTGACCAGTTGCCTTAGCTTGTCGTTTGACAACTTGTTGGTGCGTATGTATACATCCCGGCGTCCCTCTTCAGCGGTTTCGCGTGTGGATAGAATGCTCACAATGCGTCCGCCATAGGAGCGAATCACATCAGCAGCTTCTCGGAGCGAACCTGGACGATCCTCCAGGCTGAAAGCAAATTGAATCCCGCCGGTATAGATTCCGGCAATATTGATCATGGCCTTAAAAATGTCTGTTTGTGTGATAATACCGATCAGGGAACCCTGCTTGTTGATAACCGGAAGAGATGAGATCTTGTTCTCAAGCATCAGTATGGCAGCGAATTCCACGGTCTCATCAGGCATGGCATATACCAGATTCGTGGTCATGAGGTCCTTTATCTTGATGGAAGCAAGAAGATAATTCAGCTCATACACATCCAGGGTCGTTGCCTTGGACGGAGCCGCGTCTCTTAAGTCCCTGTCGCTAACAATCCCTGCCAGTTTGCCTTGCTTGTTTACAATGGGCAACGAACGGATTTTCTTCTCCTTCATGATGATAGAGGCCTTCATCATGGAGGTATCCTCATCTACGGTAATGACGTCACTGGTCATCCATCCTTGTACTAACATGAGACTTCCCTCCTCATTCATCAGATCAATAGTATTGCAACCTTGATAATGATCGACCAGCATCTGAGATTTGTCAAGTCGATTCCCGTGGTAAGCATAAACAAAAGTGACTTCTCAAAAAATACGGGTACAGGTCTCGGTTACTTTCCACTTGACATCAGTGCGTATTTTCGGATACACATTCCCTGGTGCCTTTATAGGCTTAATAGGGAATCCCGTGGAAATCGGGAGCGGTCCCGCCGCTGTAATCCCGCCCTTTTCTCAAGAAGAAAAGGGAACCCTTTTGGCAGTCATATACCACTGTTCCGATCAATCGGGATGGGAAGGTCGCTAAAAGGGCGGGGGAGCCAGAAGACCTGCCTTTTCAAACAGCCGGTTATCTTCGATGGCAAAAAGATCCTGGCGACTAACTTTTGGGGTCAAGTAAACTGGGTGCAGCCCTTCAAGCCGAAAGGACTTGAAGGGCTTTTTTGTGCGGTGACCTGCAGGTCCGTTTTGGCGATACTGAGTGATGAGAAAGGAGGTGACGCCAAATTCAACGTTTTTGTCGGACGTGACCGGCCTATGGATAATCCGGCCAAGAGAGAACGAACTTCAGCATTGGATACATAAAGCGATAACCAAACATTGACAAATGAACCTTTTAGGGAGGTTATGATGCACAAAAAATTGGCACTTATTGTATTGGCTGCAATCTTTTTTTTCTCTACAACAACATCTTTTGTCCTGGCAGCCGGGCACGGCAAGGGCAAAGCCGATCAGGGCAAGGTGGCCATTGTGCTGGCCAGTTTCGGCACCACGGTGCCGTCGGCAGTCGACTCCATTATCAATATTCAAGAACAGGTCAAAAAGGCCTTTCCAGGCGTTCCGGTAAAACTGACATTCACATCCAATATTATCCGGTCCGTATGGAAGGAACGGCAGGGGGAGGCCAAAAAATGGCTGGGCAAAGGAATCCCAGAGGAGGTTCTCTATGTCAAGAATATCATCGCCACCGTTGGGGATTTGAAAGAAGAGGGTTACAAAAACATCATCGTGCAACCGACGCACATTTTCTTTATGGAGCAGGCACAGGACCTGAGCTCATATGTAAAGGCCTTTTCTTCAATAAAAACCACAAAGGAAAAATGGATGCCTTTTGACAAGGTTGTGATGGGACGGCCTGCTCTGGGAGGGCCTGGCGACAAATATGATTACCACGAAGACATGGAAAAAGTCCTCAAGACCCTTGCTCCGGACGTTGCATTGGCCAAGAAAAATAATGCAATGCTGGTATACATGGGCCACGGCAACGAGCACTGGTCAACGGGAATTTACATGGAGGCCGCTAAAAAGATGCGGGAGCTTTATCCGGATGTGGTCACCTACATCGGTTCCGTGGAAGGTTTTCCGGGGATTGAGGACGTGGCACGGTATCTAAGTCATTTTAAGACTGGGAAAATTGTGTTAAGGCCGTTCATGATCGTAGCAGGCGACCATGCCACCAATGATATGGCCAGCGACGAAGAGGACTCCTGGAAAAGCATTCTAACCAAACAGGGGTTTGAAGTCATACCGGTCCTTGAGGGGCTTGGTTC
>MAXP01000168.1 GCA_001751085.1 Desulfobacterales bacterium C00003060
GGACCGGCTGTTGCGCGATTCCGACGTCATCCCGCTCCATGTGCCTCTGTTCCCCGAGACGCATCACCTGATCAACGAATCGTCCATCCAGAAAATGAAGGAGGGCGTGATGCTGATCAACACCAGTCGCGGTGCCCTGGTCGATACCCTGGCGCTGATCGACGGTTTGAAATCCGGCAAGATTGGCTCGGCCGGCCTGGATGTTTACGAAGAAGAAGCGGGCGTGTTCTTCCAGGATTTCTCCAGCAAGGTGCTGACCGACGATGTGTTGGCTCGGCTGTTGACGTTCAACAATGTAGTGGTTACGTCGCACCAGGCTTACCTGACACATGAAGCCTTGGCAAATATTGCCGATACGACCTTGGGCAATATCGAAGAGTATCAGCAGGGTAAACGGGGAGATGAGTTGACGAACGCTGTAGAGCTACGGCCGTAGTCAACACAGCTGAGCCTGAACTCCAATCGATAATACGCGCTTTTTCGAAAAAAGTGTAAACTGGTCAATGAAGGATGCCTAAATACCGATTACATTACACATGACCGTTATGATAGCGGTTGCCACAACAATGCTTACGATCCCTGTCACCACGGCTGAAGTTGCCGCCTCGCCGACCGCAGAGGCGCTGCGACCGCACTGCATCCCCCTGAGGCACCCGGCGAGAGCTACCAGCACCCCGAAGACGCTACTTTGGAAAAGCCCAATCCAGAAGTCCTTCAAGCTGACCGAGGCCCGTGTCATGTTATAGTACTCCACAACGTTCAGATCGAGCATGCCCACTCCCACGATCAGACCCCCCAGGATGCCCATCAGATCAGCGTAGAGGCAAAGCAGGGGCATCATAAGGGCGAGGGCGAGCATCCTTGGAAGCACAAGGAATTCCATGGGGGAAATCCCCATGGTCCTGAGGGCGTCGATCTCCTCATTTACCTCCATGGTGCCGAGTTGCGCAGCAAAAGCAGCTCCGGTGCGGCCCGCCATGATGATCCCGGCCATGACAGCGCCCATCACGCGTACCATGGCTACACCCACCAGGCTGGCAACGTAGATCTGTGCGCCGAACATACTCAACTGGACTGCGCCCACAAAGGCGAGGATCAGACCCACCAGCATACTGATAAGCGAGACAATGGGAAGGGCTTGTGCGCCACAGTCCTGGATAATCAAGACAAAATCGGAGCGGCGGAACCGGGTCTTGCCTCGCAGCAACCTGATGAAGGCTGAGAAGGCATCACCGATAAAGTCCAGCATTTGGACGGCTGACCGGCTGAGATTGATCGAGGCATCACCAATTCGATCCAGGAAAGAGTCGTGCGCTGATTCCCTGTGAGCCCCTTTTCTATCGGGAACAGCGTAGGCTAGTGCCAGGAGCCGCTGCACCCCGTGCGGCAGTCCATCCTTCTCCACATGGATCTTGTTCTGAGAGCACTGATCAACAATCTTGATCAGGAAGGACAGCAGGCCGCTGTCCCAGCCCGTAAGCCCATGAGTATCAAAGGTCAGGCAATGGACCCTGGGCTCGGATTCAATCTGCTTGAGCAATACTTCAGCAGTGGGGAGTTCCTCTCCGATTTTCCAGTTCCCCGCGAGCCTCACCAGAAGGATGCCGGCCTCTGTACGGCTGAAGCTGATTCCGGTTTGTTCAGTCATTGGTTGTGTTGGAGTGTTTTTTGTCATCTGCCATTCCTAAGGGGGCGCCCTGTTCGATTGCCTTGATTGCCATAGCAATGTCGTGACTGAGAGCCTCGACCACTCGGCTCTGGGCTGAAACGATCGCCTCATAGTCAGGCGGCTTACCTGCATGCTCGATGAAGCTTGACGTTCTACTCAAGAGTACTTCGTTCCCATCGTCTCCCAAGATTGTCCAGCGGACATCGAGCGATACATCCCCACCGGGCGTGCCATCAAAGCGTGTTACATTCATGGCTACCTGATAATCGACAGGCACGGAAAGCCTCCAAGGATATACCTCGACAGCATCCATGGAAAGCAGAACCGAGAGATTCTCCGCAAGAACGCTGGAAAAGTTCTCATCCAAAGGCTCTGCCCACCAGGCAAACGTAGCAAAGTCAAGCTCATTCGGACTGGTGCGCGTCACGATCTGAGGCCGATCCAGATACGGGGGAAACTTGACAGGACCCACACCAATAGTCAGGTCGTCCCTGTCCAATGTAGTCTGCGTCTCTGCTTTCAAGCCGGACATGGAATGTAATACGTAGAACTTCGTGGTTTCTTGTGTGCCCTTACCGAGATTGACACATCCTCCCCCCATCGCCGTTAGGGAGGCACAAAGGGTGACGACCACGAGTCGTAAAAGGATATGGCGCATCATTTTTCACCTCCGGGTCTGCGTTTGCCGCGTATCAAGGCATCGGGGTTTTGGTCTAGATAGGCAACCAGAACGCGGATTGAACGCGCCGCTGCAGATAGTTCCTTGAGTGCGTTATTGAGTTGATAGACGAGTGGAGAATCCTGTCCAATGGAGCCCTGTATCGCGCGTAGTGTCGTCTGTGCTTGCGATAGGACGTCACTAGCCGTTTCGACAGTATTCTTGATGCTGGATGCCAGCGGTGGGATTTGATCGTCAACATTGCGCATCAGCTTTTGTACATCTGTCGCGGTGTCTTCGATGCTGGACACCAGTGGCCCAACCCTGGTATCCACATTCTGTACAAGTTTCCGGAAGTCCTTCACGGCCAGATTCAGGGAGTGGATGCAGTCCTGCATTTCTGAAGAATTTATAAGTTCATCAATTCCGTCAACAGCAGACAACACCTTGTCGTAGATCTTCTTGATCGGAATCTCCTCGATCTTCTTGAGAAACTGCTGGATGTCAGATGGAATCGTCGGGACCTCCGGATACTCAGTGTCAGTGCCGACCAGCTTGACAGGTGTATCAGGGTGGAAATCGATCTCCACCATGAGCTTGCCCGTAATCAGACTCTGCATTTGCAACTGGGCTCTCATGCCACGCTCCACCAGCAGTTCCGTGATTTCTCGCGGACTGAGTTCACTGCCCCTACGGCCCACTTGCTGGAACCTGTGATCTTCGACTTTGATGAACACGGGAATTGAAAAAGATAAGTCCTTGGCATGGACACGCAGCACGATGTCGGTTACCGAGCCGATCTTAACACCCTGGAAGACGACAGGGGCGCCGACATCCAAGCCTTTGACGGAGCCTTGGAAATACATCACGTAGGTCTCTGTTTTGGTCAGGAACCGGCCGGAACCAAAGACGAGAACTCCGGCCACCACCAGAACCACCGCACCCACGACAAAACCACCAATGACCGTCTTGTTTGCCTGCTTGCTCATGAGTTATCTGGTCCCTTCCGCCCCTTCCTCTCCCCGAGTGAGAAAATTGCGAACCCTCGGATCCCGGGACTCGGCGAGCAGTTTCTTGGGATCTCCAACGGCGATCATGGTCTTTGCCTCAGTGTCCAGAAACACGGAGTTGTTCCCAATGGCAAAGATGCTCGCCAGTTCGTGAGTCACCACGACGACGGTGGATCCGAAACTTTCCCGGACTTCGAGGATAAGATCATCCAGCCGGCGGGCGGTGACAGGATCGAGTCCTGCCGATGGTTCATCAAAAAAGAGAACATCGGGGTCAAGCGCCATGGCCCGGGCCAGGCCAGCCCTTTTCTGCATACCCCCGCTGATTTCAGAAGGATAATAGTCCTCGAAGCCTGCCAGTCCGACAAGCGAAAGCTTCAGAGAAACTAGTTCGCGGATCTGGGCCGGGTTCAAGTCGGTGTACTGCTCCAGCGAAAGCGCCACGTTTTCTGCCAGGGTCATGGAGCTCCACAGGGCGCCCCTCTGGTAAAGGACCCCGAAGCCTTTCATCAGGAGATCTCTGTCCACAGATTCTGCGTCCCAGAAACTCACCCCATCGTATCGCACCTTACCCCTTGCCGGCTCCTTGAGCCCCACGAGATGTCTTAAAAGCGTGCTCTTGCCGCAACCACTTCCCCCCATGATGATGAAGATGTCGCCGCGATCGATCGTGAAGTTGAGGTCTCGCATAACCACGAAACTGCCATAAGCCATCGTCAGATCGGAGACCATTATGTGAGGTTCTGATGGATTCATCCTTATGAGATTTATAGGTTTTAATGGCATCCTTCATTGACCAGTTTACACTTTTTTCGAAAAAGCGTGTATTATCGAATTGAATGGCGATGTCGAAACTGGAAATTCGAAATTTGAAATTAGGTAACGCATCTACATCTTTGTGTTTTTCCCAATTTCAAATTTC
>MAXP01000169.1 GCA_001751085.1 Desulfobacterales bacterium C00003060
AGTAACCAGTAACCAGCAACCAGCAACCAGCAACCAGCAACCAGCAACCAGCAACCAGAACCATCCTCACTCATCCAGCACCTTCCGTATAGTGTCAGCCAGGTCTCGCCTGGCAAGCGGTTTCATGGCAAACGCTTTGATACCCATCTCTTTGGCCTGTTCTTCCGAGATATCTTTGCTGTACCCGGTGCAAAGTATAATCGGGATATCGGGACGGATCTTCATGAGTTCTTCGGCTAACTTCTTTCCAGTCATACCGGGCATGGTCATATCGGTAATCACCAGGTCAAATCTATCAGGTTGTGCCCGGAATAGCTCCAACGCCTCTATGCTGCTCGGCCTGGAAACAACTTCATAACCCAGTCGCTCCAGCATCTGTTTGCCCATATTGGCCAGGACTTGTTCATCATCGATGAAAAGAATATGCTCGTCTCCAGAGGTGGGGGGTTTTCCCGTCTCGGTTTCCGGTTTTAACTCATCCTCAACAAGAGGAAGATAGACCTGGAAGGTAGAACCCTTTCCCACCTCGCTATAAACCGTGATCGTACCACCAAGACCCTTGACAATGCCATGGACGACTGAAAGCCCCATACCGGCCCCTTCATCCGGCCCCTTGGTGGTAAAAAAGGGATCAAAGATACGTTCGCCCACATCAAAGGTCATGCCATGGCCTGTGTCGCTCACGGTTAATCTGAGGTGTGGCCCGGGAGTTATATCAGGGTGGCGGGCGGCAAAGTCGGAACCAAGCTCTACGTCGGCCAGGCTCACCTCCAGTGTGCCACCTTCTTCCCGCATGGCATGGGCTGCGTTCGTGCAAAGGTTCATCAGGACCCGATGCACCCGGATAGGATCAGCAAGCGCCATTGAATCGCTTTGAATATTCTGTCGCATTTCAATCGTTGTGGGTAATGATGCCCTGAGCAACTTGAGAGACTCCCTTGCTATGAGCTTTATTTGAACGGGTCTTAATTCGTGCTCAGTTTGCCGGCTAAACGTGAGAATCTGTTCGACCAGGTTTTTCGCGCGATCTCCTGCCTTGATCACCTCCTGCAAATTGCTTCGCAACAAGCTTCCCTCCGGGGCATCGTCTAAGGCCAAATCTGCGTAGACCATTAGGGCATAAAGGATGTTGTTGAAATCATGTGCGATCCCCCCGGCCAGTGTGCCAATGGCTTGTATTTTCTGGGCTTGCAGGAGTTGGGCTTCGAGTTTCTTTTTTTCTTCCTCTGCTCGCTTGCGACCCCTTTTCTGTTTGTCTCTTTGAAATCTGGCACGTAGGATCGGGGATATGTGATCAACAATGCTTTCCAACAACTCCTTGTCATTTTCATCGTAGTCTGTCGGCTTGTTGGCAACTGCCATTTGCCCAATGACTTCTCCTTGATAGACGACCGGCACAGTAAGCATTTTGAGAATGGGAACATGTCCCTCGGGCACACGAAAAGGTTTGTTTGAACAGCAGGTCTTTTTCCCTATGATGGATTGGCCCCAGAAGCCACCACGCCAAACCTCGCGTGGGAATACAATCTCTTTATCAGAAACCCGGCACTTGTCCCAGACGTCTCTGGTCAAGGACGGAAAAACGATGGCTTTGTTTTCGTCGATATATCCAAAAGCTCCATATTCACTTTTCATAGCTTCCAGGACTACCTGCAATACCTCTCCGTACATTTCGTCGTCAGGCACGACAAGAAAGATATTCGCGATCCGGTTCCTGATTCTCAGCTCTCGCTGTGACTGTCGGAGTGCCTTCTTGTCCCGCTTCTGCCCAACGACAACTTCCCTCAACTCCTTAACCCTTTGTTCCAATTCTTCATACGTCGGTTTTTGACTCATTAGAATATCCTCCACTTTCTCATAAAACAAAAAAGGCCTGGCAGAGCTAAATAGATACCTCCTTATTCCAAATCGGAATATGGTGTCCCAAATCTGTTATGTGACACCAGATCCCTGTATGGTAGTCGAGGACGAGGAGAAGGAGCTTCATCCGGATATCCAAATGCAATTGTTCCTGTATGATAGAACCCTTCAGGAACGCCCACTGTTTCCAGAACCTTATCGTCTTTAGCCAATTTGACCCAACAGCAACCAAGACCAAAATCTAAAGCTGCTATGGACATTAAAGCGGCAGGTATTGAGCTATTCAATGCTGCATCAACTTTCATTTCAGCCAGACTCCAATCATCTAAAACATGATCGGCAAAATCCTGCACTTCTTGACCAAAGGCTCCTGCCTTAACCAGTTCGGCCGTACGATCAGGCACACTTTTCCTTGGGTCAATCTTACCCAAAACTACAATACAAAAAGCCGCTGTTTTTACCACTTTCTGACCATAACACGCATCTCCAAGCTTTTTTTTTACCTTGCTATCAGTGACTACAATAAAGTGCCATGGTTGGCTGTTGCCCCTGGATGGAGCTGAACGACCGACTTTCAGGATTTCCTTTATAATTTCAGTATCAACATCTTTCTCCTTAAACCTTCTTATGCTTCTCCGTGAAAGAATTGCATTAACTAATGGTTTTGCCATCATTTCCTCCTTTTTAAGCTGATACTGACAGCCATTATGCCGGGTTTTGCCCTTGTCTTTTCGAGCAAAACAGATCCTAACAAGATCGGCAACCCCAAAATCTTTGGACCTATGCGGTTAGATATTGGATTTATTGTCAGGGATCTGGACAGTGCAAGGTTCTGTCATTCCAGCGAAAGCAGGAATCCATAACCTCTTGATTTTCCAGGATTCCCGCGTTCGCGGGAACGACGGTTCAACCAATACAATATTTCTAAAATTCATGTGGTTAGTAAGAATTACAGACCCTGAAGTTAGGAAAGCAAAAAAGAACTATCACGAAAGCACGGAATCTTCTCAAGGCCAACGCCGCGAAGATTGAACCGCCAAAGCGAGTGCTACGCCCCGCAGCTTGCCCCCCGGGGCATAGGCCCTATGGGCCGGAGGCTGCGGGGAACTTCAATGTTCGGTATTGGATATTCCTTTTTCGTTCGACGTTGGACGTTCGATGTTCGATGTTCATCTTTTCCCGATTCTACCCAGTTATTTTTGACCCAGCCCCTACCCTCACTATCTTCAAGAATCGCTCCGCCAGTTCGGGATCAAATTGGGTACCTGCACTTTTTCTGATTTCTTTCATGGCCTCCTCTTTTGACCTGGCCTTTCTATAGGGACGTTCACTCAGCATTGCATCATAGGCATCCACAATGGAAATTATCCTGGCCAACAAGGGTATTTCTTCCCCTTCCAATCCGCCGGGGTATCCGTTTCCATTCCACCTCTCATGGTGACATAGTATATCGTTGGCAACTGAGACTAATTCTGAGACATTCCTTGCTATACGGTGCCCTATCTCACAGTGCTTTTTCATAGTCTCCCATTCTTCGGAAGTGAGGTTGTCCGGCTTATGCAGAATCGAATCAGGTACGCCGATTTTGCCGATATCGTACAGAATAACGAGCAACTTCAATTCTTCTAACCTGTGCTCTGAAAGACCTATGTCCTTGCCCAGGGAGATCGCAAGCTGTTGCAATTGCTTACTCTGTTCCTCTCTATGGATATCCCGTTCAGCCGACATAACTGTAAGGGTATCAACTACACTTCCTCGCACAGTTCTGCTGCTGGCCAACTTGTCTCTGTACATATGGTCATCTGCTGCTCCTAAGGCCTGTTGCATATCTTTATATTGCCCATATTGTACAGAATATCCCAGGGAAACAGTTAGTTTCAGTACGACTTCACGATTACTATCCTTGCAAGCATCGGTTATCCGGTTACACAAAGATTGCGCGGTTTCTTCATCGACATCCGGCAAAAGGACAGCAAATTCATCTCCCCCTATGCGGGCCACCACATCTTCCTTGCGGGTTGCAGAAACCAGGGTATTTGCCATACGCTTTAGGAGCTCATCTCCTTGAGCATGGCCAAAGGCGTCATTGATAAACTTCAGATTGTTAACATCTGCCATAATAATAGCTACGGGGTATTTCCGGAGAGTGTTGAACCTTTTCATTTCTTCTTCAAAAAAAGCACGGTTATATAAGCCCGTCAAGAAATCATGGAAACTTAAATACTTGACCCTTTCTTCCGCCTGTTTGCGGTCGGTGATATCCTGCACGGTTTCAATTGCTCCAATGACATTTTCCTTGTGGTCTCTCAATGGCGCTGCGGCAAAAAAGAGCCATTTACCTCTCTCACCCAGATTAGGGAAAAAATCTTCAGCTTCGTATGCCCCCTCTACGAAAGCACATTTTTGATACTTGGTGCCGTAGCGCCTCGCTATCTCTTCCTCCGGCGCGTTATCCACCATAAGGTCAGCCATGACCTGTCTTTCTGCAGGATAGAAAGCCGACCAATGTCTCCTGGTGCCGACCACCTCACTTGCAGAAATACCCATCAGATTCTCACAAGCCTTGTTCCAGTGCGTGATGACGTGATTGCCATCAATCACGAAGGTCGGGATTGAACTTCCCTCAACTATTTGCGAAAGCCTTTCTTCGCTCTCCCTCAGCGCCTGCTCGGCCCGCTTGCGATCCCGGTATGCTTCTGCTTCTTCCATCGCCCGCTTCACCACAGGACCCAGACGAGAGAGCCTGTCCTTTAAAACATAATCCGTTGCTCCGGATTTCATACATTCGACAGCAACCTCTTCGCCTATTGTGCCTGAGTAAATAATTATCGGAATCTCGGGCGCCATTTGGTGCCGTATTTGCAAGGCAGCCATGCCATCGAAAGAAGGCAGCTTGTAGTCTGCCAGGATCAAGTCGGGTTTTTCAGCAAGTGTCTTCCTGAAGGCTTGTTCCGTGTCTACCCTGCTCCACTCAACATTAATCCCTTCCCGTTCGAGTTCTTTTGCTGCCAATTCGGCATCGTCAGGATTATCTTCAAGAATCAACAGGTTCAACTTGTTTTTC
>MAXP01000170.1 GCA_001751085.1 Desulfobacterales bacterium C00003060
CACCCACTTCAACCACACGAACCGTGTAAGGAGCTATCGCCTCCAAGGCATTGTGGGTGACGCTATCTGGTCGGGTGGAAAAACGGATGCTGTCCACCTGGCCATTCTCGACAAATCCCTGGGTCTCATCCAAAAGGGACTCCGAGTACGATTCTGGAAGGCCGAAAAAAGTACCCCCATAAAAGGCCACCTCAACGGAGCCCCGATGCTCTCCCTTATAGTGAAGAAATTCGGTTATCCTCTGTCTGGCCTGTTGGCGCGTAAGCTTGCCATCCTCGTGACCCGTAATTGAGGTCTGGTCACAGAATACACACCGGTATGGGCAGCCCATGTTGGGGATAAAGAGAGGGATGATGAAGGGCTTGGATTTCATGTGACGCACTATTGACGGGCTATTCGTTATTTTGGATTTCTTGAAGGGCCACGCGGGCGGCTGTCTGCTCGGCTGCCTTTTTGGTTTTGCCTGTCCCTCGAGCCGTCAAAAAGGTGCCGATATTGAGGCAAACATCAAAGGTCTTATCGTGGTCAGGACCACTTTCGGCCACTACCTTATAGTGGGGTATGGACTTGAATCGAGACTGCACAAGCTCTTGAAGTCGGCTCTTGAAATCTTCGCCCGTCATACTTTCCCCAGCCTGTGGAATGATATTGCAAAACTGTCTTCCAATCACGTCAAAGCAAGCCTGCAGACCACCATCCAGATATGCAGCCGCAATGACTGCTTCAAGGGCATCAGCGAGGATCGATCTTTTTTCTTGTCCGTGGCTCAGCGCCTCTCCTCGTCCCAAGAGGAGGTATTGGCCGAGATTCAGATTGTGGGCTACCGAGGATAGTTGTGACTCGTTAACGATAGCAGCCCTCATCCTCGACAGGTCGCCTTCACGGATCTTTGGGAAGCTTTTCATTAAGATATGGGTTATGACAAGATCCAGGACGGCATCACCCAAGAATTCAAAGCGCTCATTATTCTGCAGGGAAGGGTCTCGTTGCTCATTCACATAGGAACTGTGCTGCAATGCCTCACGTAGAAGTCCAGGGTCCTTGAAGTGATAACCAAGGTCATCCTCCAATGATAAAAGCTCATGACCATTCATTGTTTGCCTTTGAGCCTTTTCAGGTTTTCACTTGCAGATGTCATGTCTGGATCCAATGACAGGGCCTTTTCATACATGGCAATCGCCATGTCGATATCTCCCTTTTCACGGTAGTTGGAGCCAAGGCTGGCATGATCTATGGCAGAGTAAGGATCTATTTCAACAGCCCTGCTGAGGTTTTCAATGGCCTTGTCATATTCCTTGAGCTGGAAGTAAGAAAAACCCAGGGCGTTGTAGATCTCTTTAACATGGCCGGCAGTTTCTTTGGCTATTTCCAACTGAACGAGTGCCTCCTCATACTCGCCGAGGCTATTATGACACGTGCCAATGTATATCAGTATCCTGGCCAACTCCCCTTGTTGGGGTTTCAGACTGACTGCCTTTGAAAAACTGTTCAGAGCCCTATGATAGTCCCCCTTTTCAAAATAACAAACCCCTGTGTGGAAATGGTAATAGTAATAGTCTTGGTATGTACGCTCAGCCCCTTTGAGGGCCTCCAGGGCCTGATCATAGTGGCCGGTCTTTGTATAGCTGAGACCAAGTCTAAAATATATGGAGCCGGCCTCTTCTTTTGGAGACATTTTAAAGGCTTTTTTGTAGTTCTCAATGGCCTGAACATGATTTTCGGCCTCCTGGTTCAATGTTCCAAAATGATAAAGCAACGCTCCGACCTCATGTGTTGCTGGTTTCGGCAGGGGCAAATTCGAAAACGATTGAACCACCCGCTCCCTGCACCCGAGGCAGTCTCTTTTTGACCTGGCGTGTTCATAGTACCTGACCATCAGATCATCCGCGCTGAGCTTCCCGTAAATGTCTGCCAGGCTCTCTTTTTTGAGAAATGCATCCACACAGGCATAAACCATGCCGTCCTGAGCCGAAACAATAAGGGCAGGAGGGCATGATTTGGTCATCAATGCGGCCTCAGATTCCAACTTAGCAGATGAATCCTCAAGGATTTGTTGATAATAGAGATTGCAAGTGATTTCAGCCATGTTTGTGGAGTTGCCATGGCCGTAGTAAACCTTTTCCGCCTTGGCCGGCAAGCCTTCATCTTGTGCCAGAAAGAAGGTAGCCCTGTCCAGGCAGACACTGGGTAACAGAAAAGCGTTTTTGAGCGTTTCAAGAAGAGCCATGAGCAAGGCGGGCTCGACTCGGCTATCAGGTACAACAACCGGCAGCAACATGAGCCTTGGCAATTCCTGGTGCATATAGCCCTCCTGCTCAAACTCGCGAGTTTTCCTTTTTAAGTACTGGTAATAATACTGGTGATAGTAGTCTATTTCCTCCATTGTTCTATGAGGGGTGCAGTGGACAAAATGAAAATAGAGCCGAGCAAAGAGATTCTCCCTGAGAAACTCGCTGACACCCTTTAGGATACGTTCCACCTGTGGCATGCCGTCAGTCAGATTTCCGGTGACAAGATAAAGATTAGATGTCAGGTTCATGTATGAAAACAGGCCCGACAGCGTCTCGCAAAGCCTCCCAGAGTCTCCCTTGTCCGGTTTGCCCAGTATCACATATATCTTTTGTAAAGCTGGATTGAACACTATTCTTTACTCGTTTAAAGGTAACCGTTCAGGGGTTCAAAGGTTCAGGGGTTCAAAGGTTGTATTCTCATCACCATATGAAATTACGCTAAAATGATGTGCAGCTTAACTCCGAACTCCGAACTCCGAAATACTATATCACGACACGACCCGCCTGCCCCTGTCAAGGGACTGGGCTCGCCACAGGTGCTGGATCCGGTGAATTTCTTTGTAGCTCATGCAATCTGTTTCATACTGACAGCCAATTGAAAGATACGCCGGCCGTTTGGTGTTCAACGGGCGTATATGGTAGTCCTCGTGATGTCGGACCACGTTGGTCCCAAAATAGATTTGCATCTGCTGAGAATTAGTATTACCCATGATCTTAACATTATTTTTTTTGACAAATTCCAGGGTCTTCACTGCATCCTCAAAGGTTTCGTAAGGGAGGCCGAACATAGTAAAAAGTTCCACTTCTATGCCCTGGCTCTGGGCAAGCCGTATGGCCTCGGCCACCTTTTCAATAGATATGTGCTTGTGAAGCCTTGGCATAATCCGTTCTGAAGCTGATTCCAACCCAAAGGCAATGGTGGTCACTCCTGCCCGTTTCATCTTTTTCATCAGGTCTAAGCTCACAAGGTCTGCACGGGTCTGCAACCACATTTCTGACTCAAGGCCTTCTGTCAATATCCTGTCAAGAATTTCTATGAGGCGTGCCAGCCTAAAGGAGATATTCGGATCGGCAAACCAGAGCCTACCCACCCCTTTTTTTCTTATCCACCTAATCTCCTCCATGACCCTGTCGACGGAATGGAAGCTTACTTTGTGCTTGAAAGCATTGGGGGTATAACAGTATATGCAATGGTGAGGGCACCCTCGAGATGTCAGCATGATGGCCTCTTGCATACATGAGTAGTCAAAGATGTCATTCAGGTATGGAGAGGGATAATCATCCAGGTCCGTGAGGCCTTCAAGCTCGGCCGTATCATATACACCGCGGTCAGCGTCTCTGTAACTGACGCCCAAAAGGTCCGAAAAGGGCGTCCCATTATCGATTGCCCGCGCAATCCGCAAGAGCGTCACTTCACCCGAAGACCGACAGATATAGTCAGTATCCGGTAGTTCGGCAAATGCCTCGGAGGGCATGAAGGTGGCCTGCGGGCCGCCAATCGCTATCTTAATATTGCTGTCCACTGATTTTATCAATTTGGCAAGGCCCAACACATAGAGCATGGTTCTCTGGTAGGCAGACAACCCAATGAGGGCAGGCTTGAAGCTACTGATGAACCGGCAAAGGCTGGAACGGGAGGCGGACGTGTCCTCTCCGAGAGTCAAGACCTTGACGGTGAACCCCTTGGATTTGAGATAGGACGCAATATATCCAAGGGAAATCGGAGGCGAGGCCGGTGCAAATGGGTTTATTTCAATCAGAAGAACGTTCACTGAACGTATCTATAGAAAATAATGACGCCATGGTCAAGGGAAAACACGCAACGGGCTCGTAGAGCCCTCGCCAGGAAAGATCCCCACTGCGATCACTTGCCTCTTTTTTGGCCTTGCCATGGAACAGTAAGGTGTTATAAAAAAGGTAACCGTTCACGGGTTCAAAGGTTCAGGGGTTCAACAAGTGGCAACAAAATTATAGTTTTTCATAAGAATACTAGCAAATTTGCGGGATGAATGGTTTTGGTAACCATGCGAAAGTACGCTAAATGATGTGCAGTTTAACTCCGCAATCCGCAATCCGAAATACTATAGGTTAGGGTATGTATTCGGTCAATCCGTTGAACTGGCCAACCTGCTAACGGGCCAACAGGCTAACGGGCCAACTAATTTAAGGACCAGATGTTAGAGCGTTTTTTCAATCCATCCTCTGTAGCTGTGGTTGGCGCCTCGCAAAACCCCGCCAAGATCGGCTATGATATCTTGCACAATATAATCCGTTATGGTTACGGTGGCGCTGTCTACCCAATAAACCCCAGGGCCAAAGAAATCCTCGGACATAAGGCGTATCCGGATCTTGCTTCAGTTCCTTCCAAGACGGATCTTGCGGTCGTTGCAGTACCTGGTTCAGCGGTTATTGATGTTTTAGAGCAGTGCGGCAAGGTGGGTATTGATTCGGTCGTTGTGATTACGGCAGGCTTCAAGGAAACCGGGCCGGAAGGCGCCAGACTGGAAGAAGAGTTGGCCACGCGAGCCGGGGAACTCGGTATAAGAGTTGTCGGTCCGAATTGCCTCGGAATTATTGACACGGCAAGCGCCCTNNGCCCTGTGTGTGGCCATCCTGGACTGGGCCTTGGGGAAGAATGTTGGTTTTTCAAGATTTGTAAGTTTGGGCAACAAGATGGACATCTCAGAAACGGAGATCATCCTTTCCATGGGAGAGGATGAGAACACACGGGTTATCCTTGGGTATCTGGAAAGCATAGAGGATGGGCCACGTTTCATGAAGGCCGCTCGTCAGATCTCCAAGACGAAACCAATTATTATCATCAAGTCAGGCACGACCGGAGCAGGAGCCAAGGCCGCTTCTTCTCATACCGGCGCTCTGGCGGGCTCTGAGCATGCCTATCGCGCGGCTTTCAGGCAGTCCGGCATTATCCATGCTGAATCTATGCAGGCCCTTTTTGGATACGCCATGGCATTTGCCGGCCAACCCCTCCCAAAAGGCCCGGCCGTTGCCATTGTTACCAATTCAGGGGGGCCGGGGATCTTGGCTGCAGACGCCTGCGATCGGAGCTCGCTTCAACTCATTCCGATGCGAAAGGAAACTGCTGATCGGCTTCGAGAATTCCTTCCGTCCATGGCATCCGTCTACAATCCGATAGACATCATCGGTGATGCCTCGGATGAAAGATATGAAAGAACCCTGGAAGTGATCTTGAAAGACGAGTTGGTCCACGCTGTCTTGATACTCTTGACCCCAACGGCGGCAGTGGACCCAGAGGCCGTTGCCCGGAAGATCGTGGGGCTGGCCAGTCATGCTAACAAACCGATCATGACTTCGTTTATGGGAGACAAACGGGTGAGGGGAGCTCGCAGGATTCTCCAGGATCATGGCATACCCACTTATGACTATCCCGAAGATGCCATAACGGCCGTGGATGTGATGCTTTGTTATCGCCAATGGCTGGAAGAACCTGATAGACAATACGAACGTTTTGAGGTGGACACTCGAAAGGTACGTGAGATCTTTGCCTCGGTTATCAAGCAGCATCGGCATGATCTTGTTGAAAGTGAAGCACGCGAGGTTCTCAAGGCCTATGGATTGAGACTCCCTGAGAGTTGCATTGCCAGGACCACCGAGGCGGCTGTGAGAGCGGCTTCAGAGATCGGGTATCCGGTTGTCATGAAGATTGCCTCGCCCGATGTGCTCCATAAGAGCGATATGGGGGGGGTTCGGGTGGGACTTGAAACCGATGCCATGGTGGAAGAAGCGTTTTTTGATATAACCTCTAACATTCAAATACGGCAACCAGAGGCAAGGATCCTGGGCGTGATGGTTCAGGAAATGATACCACAGGGCAAAGAAGTCATACTGGGCATTAATCGGGACATCCAGTTTGGCCCCATGATTATGTTCGGCCTTGGTGGCATCTATGTGGAAGTGCTAAAAGACGTGGCCTTTCGAATAGCCCCTTTGAGTGTAGAGGAAGCCGATGCAATGATCCACGACGTCAGATCGTTTCCCTTGCTTCGCGGAGTACGTGGCGAACTGCCAGTCGATATCGGAGCAATACGAGATGCCTTGCTGAGGCTGTCTCAGATGACTGTGGATTTCCCTGAAATAATCGAAGCAGACATCAATCCGCTCATAGTGTGCCCTGAGGGTAAGGGGGCGGTAGCCGTAGATGCCAGGATTACCATACAAGAGTGAGAAGGGAATTATGGATTGCGGAATGTGGATTTCGGGTTTCGGAATTCGTAACTATAGCGGTTTTGGGGTTACCAAAGCTTTTTGAGAAGATACGAATGGTCCGGGTAACCATGTGAAATTACGCTAAAATGATGTGCGGCTTAACTCCGCAATCCGCAATCCGAAATCCAAAATACTATACCTTTCACTGATTGGGAGAGAAAGACGATGGTCTCCGTTTATGTAGGATCTACAAAGGGGTATTCAGGAAAAAATCTGACTGTCATGGGAATCGGTCAGCGATTCCTTAAAGACGGACTCAAGGTGGGTTATTTCAAGCCCTTTGGCCGTCTTCCTGTCAAGATAGAAGGTATGCTTACCGACAAGGATGCCTGGTTTATCCACAGGGTGCTAATGTTGAAAGATCCCGTAGAAATGATTTGCCCTGTTGTTTTGACCCAAGATCTGATGGTTGAGGGATGCCGCACCGGAGTCCAGGGATTGCAGGAAAAGGTTCTGGATGCCTTTGAATCGATATCAAAGGGAAAAGATGTGGTCCTTGTTGGCGGAGCCGGCACCATAGAGTCAGGCGGATTTCTTGATATATGCGGATTTGACCTTATCGAAAAACTCAATGCCAGAGTCCTTCTCGTGGACCACTACGAGAAGGAATTTTACCTGGATGCAGTTTTGGATGTCCACGGACGTCTGGGAGAACGCCTCCTTGGGGTTATCCTGAACAATGTGCAGGCAGGTTATGTTGAGATAATTCAGGATATGATCATCCCGTTGTTTGAACGAAAAGGAATCCATGTGTTCGGCGTCCTTCCGAACGATGGTATACTTGGCTCAGTGATGATTGCGGATATTGTTGAGGCCCTTGCCGGGGATGTGCTTTGCTGCCGGAATAAGACAGATAGTCTGATCGAACATTTCCTGATCGGGGGAATGCAGGTGGACCGTGCCCTCGAATATATTATAAAGACAAGAAACAACGCCGTGATCGTTGGGGGTGATCGGGCCGACATCCATCTTGCCGCCATTGAGGCCACGACCCAATGCCTCATCCTGACCGGCAATCTTTATCCAAATGAGATTGTCGTGTCCAGAGCTGAAATGAGGGGGATTCCGATTGTCGTGGTTCGGGACGACACCTATTCGGTGGCAAAAAAGGTGGAATATCTCTCGCGCAAGCTTCGCCTCAGGGAAAAAGAAAAGGTGTACTGCGGCATTCGTCTAATCGAAGAAAAAGTCGATTTCAAAAGATTGTATCAGGCCTTAGGCATCGTTGTCTAACTTGATGGGGTTCATGTGTAAACCTCGATTCCAGGATCCGATACCCAATAATGAGATCAGAAGAGGCATCAATTAGACACGGCATCCAATCGATCCGAGATTCCCTTGGCGGTGGCCGGTTCTTGGGGGACACCATACAATGTCCCGGCCTCACCCATGGAGCACAAGAAATCCACAGACTGGCAGGAGACGTTTTCAAAAGACTTGGTGTTTTTTCTTACAAGCAGTATATGCCCTGTCTCTGGCTGGTCTTCGTTGGCGGTACAGGAACGGGTAAATCCAGTCTTTTCAACGCATTGTGCGGAAAGCCCCTGAGCGAGACAGGAGTGGAACGACCAAAAACCTGTGGTCCTGTTGCCTACGTTCATCGAGACTGCCCGATCGAAGAGTCCTTTCCCTTTCCCTCCATTCAAACGGAGCGGCGCTCCTCGGAAGATCTCCATTCCAGGCCGGCTGCTGGAAGTCCCGATCATCTGCTTATCTTAGAACACGACCGGCAAGACTGGTCTCATCTCGTTGTGGTGGACACCCCTGACCTGGATAGTGTTGAAACGGAAAACCGTGAGATCGCTGAAGATCTTTATCTCCTGTCCGATGCCGTAGTGTTTTTGACAAGTCAGGAAAAGTACGCAGACGAGGTGCCCTATCAGTTTCTTCAAAGGATAATAGAAGAAAGAAAGCCCTTCTTTTTCTTGCTCAACAAGGCCCAGGAGCAGCTCACCGTGGACGAAGTGATAGGTGCGCTTCAGGGTCAAGGGTTATCGTTTACCAAGGACCGGGTGTGGCTAATTCCCTATGCGCCTTCTCACCCTTCCCGGTTGATTCCTGAAGACTCAGCGTTCCGTGATTTCGTCTCTGTTTTGTCACTGGCGCTTACAGCAGATGGAATCGAGAACTTGCTGGAAACCCAACATTCAAGCCGTGCTGAGGACTTGAGAATACGGGTTGGCCGGCTACTGGAGATCTTGGAAGAAGAAAGCCGGGCAGACGAGAAGTGGTTGAACCAGTTGGAGGCTCTCTACCAAAGGACTTCCAGGGATCTCATAAACGAGCAAAGGGAGCGCTTTACGGTAGAGAGCAGGGTATACCTCCAAACGGAAATCAGAAGGCTGTTCACTAAATACGATGTTTTGGCCCGACCCCGCCGATTCGTAAGAGAGGTCATCTTGACCCCGTTCAGATTTCTTGGCTTTTGCAAGGAAAGGGCCCAGGACACCCACGAGAATACGCTTTTAGAGATTCGGCAAAAGATCGACCTTGCCCCTGTGCAAGCGGCGATCGACAAGTTCAATCGTTCGGTTCTTGAAGAGCTTTCGCCTATAGATGAGGGTTCACCGCTTTTCAGAGGGCTTCGCCAGCCTGGTGTCGTACTTGACGACAAAGAGATCAAGGAGCGTATTTGGGAACAACAGGATCGGCTGACTGCATGGCTGCAAGAGACATTCAAGAAACTCTCTCAAGGGATTCCAAGAGGTAAAAAATGGGGCATTTACTCCACGTCCGTCCTTTGGGGAATTCTCATCTTATCTTTGGAGACAGCCGTAGGAGGTGGGTTCTCAGTTCTAGATGCGGCCTTGGATTCAGCTCTTGCCCCATTTGTGACAAAGGGAGCCGTAGAACTCTTTGCTTATCATGAGATTCAACAGACCGCCCGTGAACTGGCGAAGCGTTATCAAGAAGGACTTCTTTCCGTGGTGCGTCATCAACGCAATCGGTATGAACACTGTCTCCAGGCCCTTATGACACCCCGGGAGACTCTGGAATACATTCGGGCATTGGATTCTGGAATCGAAAATCGCAAGCCGTAAAGGTCTGAACCATGAAGCATCCCGTGAAGTTGCTGCAAGGCGAACTTGATCAGATCCTCGATCTTCTGGACCAAGGCCCCTTTTTTTCTTTGACGGCTGAAGAAAGGGAATCCCTTCAGGAAGAAGCGAGAAAACTCTCTCAAAAACTGGCCTCCATCGGGAGTAGCTTTCTTATGGCCGGTCTTCTCGGTGGGACCGGGGTGGGAAAATCGACTCTGATGAATGCTCTTGCCGGTTCCGAGATCGCCTCCACCAGCCATCGACGGCCCCATACAGAGGATGTGCTGATTTACAGACATGTGGCGGCAAACCCTCTGCCGGCGCTGGCCTCAACAGATGTTCCCTGGCGAGAAATCACTCACGAGGCAGATCCCATCCGACAAGTTCTTCTTTGTGACCTCCCTGACTTTGATAGCCTCATGGGTAAACACCGCGAACATGTGATACATTTCCTGGAACATCTGGATGTGCTGGTTTGGGTCACATCACCGGAGAAATACGCTGATGGTCGCTTCTACGAATTCCTCCAACTGGCGCATAAGGCTATGCAGAATTTTTGCTTTGTGCTGAACAAGGTGGATCTTCTTTTTCAGGGCGAGAGTCTGGAGACGGGCTATGAGCAACTAATGCGCGTGAACAGGAGCTTTCAGGGACGTATTAATCAAAATGGTATTGGCAATCCGCTCATCTACGCACTTGCTGCCGAAGAGGCTCTGGGTACTGATCAACTGGCCCCGTGGAATCAGTTTCCGGCCTTCAGACAACAACTCTTCCAGCAGCGGGACACAAAACAGATCACGGCGATCAAGGCAGCCAATCTGGATGAAGAGGTCGAACAGCTTCTTTCAGGTTTGCAAAATGAACTGCTGAATCTGGAAAGCTTTGAGAGGATTCTTGAGGGTTCAGTAAAGGAATTGGAGGAACAGGGTTCGCTCTGGGTTCAAGCTGGTCAGGAAGCCATTGATCTTTGGATAGGGAAACACATCCGTCAAAACGTGCTTTCCTGCCATAGTGATCCCTCAAGTCTGGTCGGTCCTGGCTACGGTCTTGCTGTCCTTTTTCAGGAATGGCAGAAACGATTTACAGAAGAAAAGCACACCCGATCGGCTCTTTTTCCCTTTGCTCCCCCAGAGGAGGTCGCAGTCTCTTTTCGAAGGCGGTTGGAATGGCTGGAAGCCCGGCTTAATCATCGCATCCTTCGTAAAAACCTCCCTCCCTCATTCCAGGAACGGCTCGAGGAGATACTGGACGTCGCAAAAACCTTCGAAGACCTGGAGGAGCAATTTTCGCATGTTGTGGCGTTTCATGTAGCTGAACCATCTTTGCCTTGTTTCCGGGGATTCAGAGCACTTCAATTTCTCACTTACTTGCTGCTTTTGGTGTTTTTTCTTCTGGCCATAGGAGGCGATACGGCCTGGCGAGAAGTCCTGGATAATCCTGGAGGGGCCAGCCTCCTTCGCCTTGTTCTTTCAGGGATCAACACACTTTTCAGCACCAAAGGACTCGCTGCCCTGGGAAGCTATGCCCTGCTTAACCTCTTTTTTGCATTTCGCTTTTGCCGCCGCTACAGGAATCTCTTGCAGTATGCAGCTCAAGAGATTATAAATTCTCTCAAGGTGCAGCTATATGAGGTTTGGGAAGAAAAATTCGTATCAATCCTGGACGATTTGAATCGGTTCAGGGCTGACATCCGATCCCGGAGCTCGGCTATTTCCTCTCTAAGACAAGAAAGGAAAAGACCGTGATCCATACACTGTACGCAGTTCCCGTGGAGAAAACGTGATATCGTAACTATAGCTTTTCAGAAAAATACTTGCAAATTTGCGGGATGAATGGTTCTGGTAACCATGTGAAATTATGCTAAAATGATGTGCAGTTTAACTCCGCAATCCGCAATCCGAAATCTGAAATCCGAAATAGTGTTGGTAGTCTGACTGTCCAAGCTCGATAGGAAGAGCGCTTGGGATAGAAAGCGATGGCCTGAATTGAACAATAATCTGATGTGGATAGACTTGGAAATGACCGGCTTGGACCCGGAAAGGGGCGCCATTCTTGAGATCGGAAGTGTTGTTACAGACGGCAACCTTGAGATTGTTGCCGAGGGCCCCAATATCGCTATAAACCATCTGGAAGCAACTCTTCTTGCCATGGATGGCTGGTCCAAAAGACATCATGAAGCCTCCGGTCTCTTAGACAGAGTTAAGGCCTCTGAACATGACAGTCAGAAGGCTGAACAAGAGACACTGGAATTCTTCCATCTTTATTTTCAGAAAGGACAATCTCCACTGTGTGGAAATTCCGTCTGGCAGGATCGCCGGTTTTTGGCAAAGCATATGCCCTTGCTCAACGAATTCTTCCACTATCGCAATATCGATGTGAGCTCTATCAAGGAACTGGCCAGAAGATGGTATCCCTCCCTTCCTCCTTTCAAAAAGCAGAAGGCCCACTTGTCGTTACTGGACATCATGGAATCGATAGACGAACTCAAGTACTACCGTCAGAAGATTTTCCTGCCAACAGGACAAATGTAAAAAAGCGGTTCAACATTCGGCATCTTTCAAAATCGAGCAAAAGTAGTTTACACTTTTTTCGAAATGAAGGCCGGGT
>MAXP01000171.1 GCA_001751085.1 Desulfobacterales bacterium C00003060
GGGCGGGTGAAGGTCTTGTGGAAACCCAATCGATCCTTAAGAGCACGCGAATACGACTTCCATGGCTTATGGCCAGTTGGATCGGTGGCGTCATCGCCTTCTTTATTATCGGCCACTTTGAGAACAGTATTAACAAGCTTGTTTACCTGGCGGCTTTTATCCCGATTATCATGGGTATGGGTGGAAATATCGGGACCCAGTCTTCCACGATCGTCGTGCGGGGCCTTGCCACTGGACAACTCAACTTGAAACAGATATGGCAAGTCGTGTTCAAGGAACTAACGATCGGGTTTTGTCTTGGTTTTGTTTACGGGCTTCTCCTTGGATCCGTCGTCCACCTCCATTATGACATGTGGCTGCTTGGCGTTACTGTAGGACTTGCTGTCATGAGTTCTATGACCATTGCAGCCTTGGTAGGCTCTTTTGTCCCCATGGTCTTTGCCCGCATAAACATTGATCCGGCTGTTGCCACGGGTCCTTTTGTGACCACCTCTATTGACATCCTGAGTGTATTTTTGTACTTCCAGATCGCAACCGTGTTGCTCCATTTGTAGCCCTCATGCCTGATCTGTCCTCTCCCGCCATAATGCTCCGAGCAACCGAGCACGGTGATTATGACAAGATCATCACATTCTTTACCCTTAAGCGAGGAAAGATTTCGGTTATAGCCAAGGGAGCGAAAAAGAGTATAAAACGTTTTGCAGGTATTCTGGAGCTTTTTTCGGTCCTGAACCTGGTATGGAGCTTTGGCCGGGGGCTGCCTGTCCTCAAAGAGGCCTCGATGGTCCATCCTTTTGAGAAGATCCGAACCAATATCACCAGTACAGCCTATGCCAGTTACTGGTGCGAGTTGGTCTATGCATGGATGGAGCAAGGCCAACGGCAGGTTTGTCTTTATAGGCTCCTTGAGTATGCACTGGATCAACTGAACTGCGGGGACGTGTCCAAGCATGCCCTTCATATTACTTTTCAGCTTCGTTTCATGGCCATAAGTGGTTTTAGGCCCAGCCTTGATCACTGCAACACCTGCAGGAGGCCCCTTGAGCTATTTGGACGCTCTTGCGTTGTGTTCGATGTTAGGCGGGGAGGGGTATTATGCGAGAGATGCTCCCCTCAGAAGACAGGCCTTTTCTGTCTTTCCAAGGGAACTGTCAAACTGCTTTGCTGTGTCTTAAGTGTTCCATTAGAAAAACTTAATCGTTTCCGGTTTTCCATGCAGGCAATTGAAGAGAGCCTGCGTATGCTTGAAGCGTTTGCACCTTACTATTTAGGGAAAGAAATGAAAAGTTCGAGGTTCTTGAAGCAGCTCGATACTGCGTTACCGCGTTGATCGGTATCTTCTCCATAACCTGAGCCGACAGATATAGTATTTCGGCCTGCCCTGGCGCTCACTTCATGTATGCAACCACAGAGCCTACTAGCCAGGTCTGGGCCAGGGATTGCGGAGTTGAACTGCACATCATTTTAGCATAATTTCACATGGTTACCAGAACCATTCATCCCGCAAATTTGCAAGTGTTTTTCTGAAAAGCTATATAATACGGCAATGTCGATTGAAAAGGGGACAACATGCTTACTTTCCAGAAGATCATCCAGACTGTAGAGAGTTTCTGGGCGCGGCGCCGTTGCATCCTGCAACAACCCTATGACATCGAAGTCGGGGCCGGCACTTTCCATCCTGACACCCTTTTGAGGGTACTCGGCCCGGAACCCTGGCGTGTAGCATATGTGGAGCCTTCCCGCCGCCCGACTGATGGCCGTTACGGTGAAAACCCCAATCGCCTTCAACACTACTACCAGTATCAGGTTCTCCTCAAGCCTTCCCCTCTTGACGTCCAGGACATATATCTAAAAAGCCTCAAATCCCTCGGGATCGACCTCAAGGCCCATGATATCCGGTTTGTGGAAGATGATTGGGAATCACCCACCCTCGGAGCATCAGGCCTTGGGTGGGAAGTATGGCTTGATGGAATGGAAATCACCCAATTCACCTATTTTCAACAGGCAGCAAGCATCGAGCTCGATCCCATCTCGGTTGAAATCACTTACGGCCTTGAAAGGATAGCCATGTACCTGCAAGGTGTGGACAGTGTATACGACCTAAAATGGAACGATTCCATTACGTATGGAGACCTGCACCATCAGGCCGAAGTGGAACATTCCACCTACAACTTTGAACAGGCCGACGTCAAGATGCTGCTCGCACTGTTTGACATGTACGAAGGTGAATGCCGGCGCGTTGTTGCAGCTTCCCTGGTTCTGCCGGCTTATGAATACTGCCTGAAGTGTTCTCACACGTTTAATATGCTCGATGCTCGTGGTGCCATCAGTGTGACCGAAAGGACCGGCTATATTGCCCGTATAAGAAACTTAGCCCGCGCCTGCGGCGAAGCGTATGTTGAACAAAGGAAAGCCGTGGGGTTCCCCTTGCTAAAGCATGCAAACAGCACATGAACGAAAATCCCTGGTTCCGAGCCGTTAGACAGCCCGTGCCAGGGTCAGGATATCCACAAATTCGGCCCCGCCTTTTTTTAGGACCCGAGCACATTCATTCACAGTGGCACCGGTTGTATAGACGTCATCCACTAAAAGGATCTTCTGACCCTTTATTTTCTCTGAATGCCGAAGGGAAAACGCGCCCTTGATATTCTTGCGACGTTCTGCACGGCTGAGGGTGGTTTGAGGCTTTGTGTGCCGGTTTCTGGATAAGGTAAGACAGTCCAATGTGATCCCTTCCTGTTTTGCCCATCTCCTGATCAAGAGGTGTGCTTGATTAAAGCCCCTTTCCCTGAGGCGCTTCACATGCAGCGGCACCGGAACAAGAAGATCTATGGTACTCATATCCCAAAATTGAAAAAACGTTTCCCTGGCGAGGCCGCTCAATGGCCGGCAAAGGGACGTCTTCTTTTTGTACTTAAGGTGATGAATTGCCTCCATAAGTGCTCCCTGATATACCCCAAAGGACCTTGCCATCCTGAAATATCTTTTTTCAAGGAGGCACTCAGAGCAGGTATGGTTCTCTCCTTCCCTTGAAACAAAAGGAAAGCCGCATTTTGTGCAAAAAGGAGAAGCAGTTCGTATAATGTCTTTTCGGCAAGTCTCACAAAAGTACTGAATTGTAAAATCAGAGAGTGAATCGGAGGTACGCTTGCCGTTGGAGACCTGTCGGAAATCATAATAGGCACTGCATATAAGGCACCTGGGCGGAAAAATAATGTTCAGAAAAGTCCTGGACAATCTTTGCGGAAAAGCGGGGATATAGTTGTGTTTGTCACAACTCATTTATTCAATATTCTGAACCTGTTCCCTGAGTTTTTCCAGTTCGCTCTTGACTTCTACAACAACATGGGACAGTTGTGCATCCCCGGCCTTTGACCCAATAGTATTCACCTCACGATTAAGTTCCTGGAGCAGGAAATCAAGAGCTCTTCCAGCAGGATTGTCTGTTTCGATCATTGTTCGAAACTGTTTCAAATGGCTCTCAGCACGAACGACCTCTTCCGTAATATCACTCTTCTCGGCCAAAAAAGCCGCTTCCTGAACCAGTCGGTTTGGCTCTATATCTACCGCGCCTTGTGTAAGCGTAGCTATCCGTTCCTTCAAACGATCGTGATACTGGGACAATACTGATGGGGCCGACACTCTAATACGGGACAAGCTATCCTCAATAGACTGCAAACGCTTCTGAAAGTCCTGGTAGATCGCAGTGCCCTCTGAAATCCGCATGGCATCCAGACCTTCCAGTGCCTCAGAGATACACGATGAAAGGGGCAGCCAGGTTTTTTCCAGATCTTCCTCCGGTGCTGTAGCCGTAATGATCCCCTGCATTCCCAAGAGTGTTTGAATACCGACCTTTTCTTCAATCTGCAAGGTCTCGTTTAATTTGCACAGGGCACCATAATAGGCTTTGCATAGGGGAAGATTAACATGGATATCAGAAACTGCTTGTGAATCATTCTTGACCTTAATCATCACCGTTACCCTGCCGCGCGAAATCCTGGTCGAAACCAGCTTCTTGATTTGATCTTCAACGGGCACAAATTGTGGAGGCATATGTACTGTAACATCTCTATAGCGGCCGTTCAGCGAACGTATCTCCACCGCATACATACGCCCCTCAACCGTCTTTCCCGCCCTGCCAAAGGCAGTCATACTCTTGATCATGCGATCACCCAGTCCTTTGAAGTAACCCACAGCGCACAAAAAGCCTTGCCATGATCCCTGACAAATTCTATTCTTAACGGCAACCTATCAGATGGTTGAAACAATGTCAAAGGAATGGCCCTTTCTTCAGCAATTCCAATTGCAGAGATCGTCTAGTAATAACCACTTCAGTACTTAACTATAGCTTTTCAGAAAAAATTTGGGGTCATTATGTTGTGAGTCTGATTATGTTGTGGGTTTTAGGTTTTAAATATCCTTTTAATTCCTCTTATTCCATTTAGTTGTTTTAA
>MAXP01000172.1 GCA_001751085.1 Desulfobacterales bacterium C00003060
CCTAAAACACCGGTGATTGCATCAGGCGCTGCCTTCTTGACTAATCCGGCGATATTCAGATCATCGTTCAAGGTGGGTGTGGCAGTATTCCAAAACACAAAGTCCGGCTGGGCCTTTGCTATGAACGCCTCCAAAGAGAGCAGATCAAGTGCGACAGCGGGACAGTCTAATATCCTTAACCTGTGGCAGTCTTTTTCCAAGAGCGCTGCAGTGGTTGCCAGAGATACCGGGGGCCACTGAGTCGCCCATGCACCAGCCTCCTGGGTACAGCGGCCCTCCCTGGTGAAGCCCTTTCCATGGGGCCCTGGAGGATTAAAGAGAAAGACCTTTGCCAACTATAGTCCTTAAGAAAAAGGTTTTGGGGCTCAACATAGCCGCTTACTTTAGGTCTTAAGAGGTGTGCGCAGCCAAACCTTCTCCCTCTGATGCCAGGTTTTCAAACCGGGTGCAGTGTTCCAAGAAGGCAAGCTTTACTGTGCCAATAGGACCGTTGCGCTGCTTGGCCACAACGATTTCCGCAATACCCCTGTTGGGATTGTTTTCCTCCTTGTTGTATACCTCGTCGCGATAGATGAAGATAATGACATCTGCGTCCTGTTCGATTGCGCCGGACTCACGCAGATCAGAGAGCACAGGCCGCCTGTTGCTTCGATCTTCCACCTTGCGGTTGAGTTGCGAAAGGGCCACCACCGGAAGCCCTAACTCTTTGGCCAATGCCTTGAGCGATCTAGAGATCTCGGATATCTCCAGATCCCGGCGTTCTGCCGAGGCGCGGCCTTTCATAAGCTGTAGATAGTCTACGATGACGAGCCCGAGGCCTTTTTCCATTTTCATTCGGCGAGCCTTGGCGCGTACCTCAAGGGCTGATATAGCCGGTGAGTCGTCGATGTAGATAGGAAGGTCATAGAGGGTGCCTGCTGCGCGGTTAATGCGAGCCAGGTCAGCCTCACTCAGGAATCCGCCTCTCATTCGAGTTGAGTCAATTCTGGCTTCTGCGGAAAGCATACGCAAAGAGAGCTGTTCCTTGGACATCTCCAGAGAAAAAACGCCTATAGACATTCCGGTTTCGATACTGGCATTTTGCGCGATATTCAGGGCAAGGGCGGTTTTTCCCATGCTGGGCCGGCCTGCAATCACAATAAAGTCTCCAGGCTGCAACCCGGAGGTTTTCTGGTCAAGTTCTCGATAGCCCGTAGGGACACCGGTTACAAGGACCTTGTTCTCATATGCCTCTTCTACAGCTTTGTATGTGTCAGTGAGTATATCGGCGAGAGAATAAAAGGCCGGCCTCACCTTGTCTTCGGAGATCTCAAAGATGGATCGTTCGGCAAAGTCAAGTAGCTCTTCCACCTCCCCCTGGTCTTCGAAACACCGGCTGGTGATAGATGTTGCGCGTTCTATAAGACGTCTCAAGGTGGCTTTTTCGTGGACAATCCTCGCATAATGGGCTGCATTTGTCGCCATGGGGATTGTGTCGACAAGTTCAGCCAGATAGGATGCGCCTCCAATCGATTCGATCTGGTCATGTTCTTTGAGGATATTTGTTAACGTAATCAGATCAATGGGTTCATTGCGCTCGAAAAGATCCAGGATAGCCGTAAAAATTTTCCGGTGGGCCTCGCGGTAGAAGTGTTTTTCAGAAAGGATTTCCAGGACTTCGGGCAGTGTGTTGTTCTGAATCAGTATGGCGCTGAGGATTGATTGTTCGGCCTCGATGTTTTGAGGCGGAACCCTTTGCAGCCATGGATCCTTGTCACTCATGGGGTTTCCTGTTCGGCAACCACATTGACCGTAATTTCCGGCGTGATCTCAGAATGCAGACGAATAGGAACAATATAAGAACCCAGGGCCTTAATGGGTTCAGAGAGCATGACCATTTTCTTGTCTATATCAAACCCCTGCGTTTTCAATTGCTCGGCAACATCTCGGGTTGAAACCGAACCATAGAGCCTGTCTCCCTCAGATACCTTGCCTGCAATAGTACAGACAGCCCCACGGATTTCTTCACCCAGTTTTTCAGCCCTGGTTTGTTCTTTGACCAATTGCTGTTGGACCTGGGCCCGTTGCTGATCCAAGATCCTGGCTGTTTTGGGTGTGGCCACTATGGCCATCTTTTTGGGAATCAGGTAGTTTCTGGCATAGCCTTTGGCCACATTGACCTCATCCCCAACGGTTCCGAGCGATTCGATAGTCTCTTTCAATATGATTTTCATGTTAGGATTCCACCTTTCTTGTACGTCTGAAATCGAACCACATGTCAAAGAAGCCCACTGCAATCACCACCAGAAGCACAAGCTGTTGCATGGCGATCAGGCCATAGAGAATGCCTCGCAGGACTCTGGAAAATTGTTTTTTCTCAAAATAGAAGGACACAATGGCAATCCCCTGAAAAAAGTATATCATGCTCATAACTATCAGGCCATTAATACTGAGCGTCTTGAGGCCTGTATGACCAAATAAGAGCAAGACCCCTGATGCAATGGCAACCCAGATCAGATACTCCGGCGCTTTCCACTGGTTTAATTTGCCAAAATCAGGACAGAAAAGGTGTTTTCTTTGTAATAGAAAGCGGGCTATAAGGAGGTTGCTCCAGACTACAAAGAGTGTTGTGACAATAAGGATGGCAGGCAGGATGCGAACCGTAAGGTACAGGATTTCCTCCAGTGACCGGGCAAACATGTCGATATCTTCCCCTGGTGCGTTCGTCTCCCTGTACATGGAGAGAGCCAGGTTCAGACTTTTTTCCAGATAATCGGATACCACTGCCCACGGGCTGGTTGTGGAAAGCACACTGTACATTGCCAACATCACAGCGCCCGTTGTTAAGACCGCACAAGTGGTAAACCCAACCGTTTTCTCGACAGACAGCTTCATCTCAAATATCTCTGGGAGGATCAAACCCACGAGCCCCAGCTCGAAGAGGAACGCGGCTGTGCCTATGGAATTCCAGCCGACTAAAGATGCCACGATCACTGTAACTGCGATCAGGATCAACAGACCCAAGGATCGCCCCAGTTTAAGCCGGTAATAAAGGATCGGCACTGGAAAAAAAAGACCCACAAAGGGCCCCAGCACTCCGAGGCATAAGACTGCCACGGAAATAAGGGTCGTGATGGCTATCGCCACTATGACGTCTTTATGTATTTTTCCATAGACGCTATGGGTCAAAAGTGCCACTCCTTGAACCGCAAAAGCGAGTGCATTCCCCGCAGCTTGCCCTCGAGGATGTAGACCCCACTGGCCTGATGCTGCGGGGTTTGTGAGCGAATCTGAAGATGCCGGCTTCCTTACTAATAGTGGCTCAAGGTCGCTGCATAAGGCATCAGGGCAATGGTCCGGGCACGTTTGATGGCAGCGGTCAACTTTCGTTGGTGCTTGGCGCAATTGCCGGACACGCGTCCCGGGATGATCTTGCCGCGTTCTGTTGTAAAAAACCTAAGCGTTTGCGGATCCTTATAATCGATAGCAATGCTCGAGTCTGCACAAAACCGGCAGACTTTTTTCCTGCGAAACAATCGCTTGCGTTTATTCGGCGCCATTCTGTTTTGGGCCATTTTCTGGTTCCTCCTGATCGCTGGTTTCTGGTGTGTTTTCTGATGCCTCGGTGTCGTTTACCAGAGTTTCTCCAGCCTTGGTTGATTCTGAGTCCCCTTTTTCGTCATCTGCCCCTTGTTCGGTAGGTTCGGAGCTTGATTTCTCCTCTTTGGCTGCCTGTGTCTCCGCCTTGGCTGTCTCTATCTCCGCCTTGGCTGCTTCAGCATCAACGGCCTTGTCTGTGAGTACTGTTAGATACTTAAGGATTCGATCATCCAAGCGCATGTTGCGCTCGATTTCTTTGACCAAAGGTCCGTCGCCACAAAACTCCATGAGTACATAATACCCGCGGGTTTGTTTCTTAATCTCATAGGCAAGC
Source organism: Desulfobacterales bacterium C00003060 (assembly GCA_001751085.1). Classification (GTDB taxonomy): domain Bacteria; phylum Desulfobacterota; class Desulfobacteria; order Desulfobacterales. The sequence goes on from MAXP01000172.1 coordinate 3,914, forward strand.
TTCCTATTGCCCCACTCGTCAAGTTTGACAAGCATGCCGTGGTCAGCGGACATGAGTCCTGTCAATTTATCGAACAGTGGTTGGCGTTGTTCCTCGGACAGTTCGGGATGCAGGATATAGAGGGTTTCATACCTTCTCATAGCGCCTCCTTGTGGATGTTTGTAGCCCCATTCCTTAGGAGCAAGGATGCCACAAAAAATCTTATTATTACCGCTTTATTATTGTTCGTGTCAAGGATATTTTCAATGCCCTGTTGCACCGGGAAGGGGCGGCTACTTGCGCCAAAACTCTGGTACAAACAGGACGAGGACTGTGTAGATTTCCAGTCGTCCCAACAGCATGCACAGGACGAGTAGCCATTTGCCCATGACCGGGATATCGGCATAGTTGCCTGTGGGCCCTACCAGTCCCAGACCGGGTCCGATATTGCCAATGGTGGCTGCAACGGCGGCAAATGAGGTGATCACATCAACACCCATAGCGGCCAGGAGGAAGGAGCACAGTACAAAGAGACCCAGATAAAGCATGAAGTATCCCCATATGCTGTGAAGAATTTCATCCGATATGGGGCGGCCTCCCAGTTTGACTTGTGTTACGGCGCGGGGGTGGATCAGGGAAAAGAGCTGTTTATATGAGTGTTTCCAGAGAAGCATAATTCGCATACACTTCATCCCGCCGCCCGTGGAACCGGCCGACGCGCCGAGAAACATGCAGAAAAGCAGAATGTTTTGGGACAGTGAAGGCCACATTTCATAATCGGCCGTGGAGTATCCGGTAGTCGTAATGATGGAGATGACCTGGAAGGCCCCAAAACGTATGGCGTCGGAACAAGTATGGTACACGGTTTGATAAACGTTGAAGCTGACCACAAGTACAAAAACGATAACCGTTCCAATGAAGAAACGGAATTCGGAATTGCGCCAGAATGCCCCGAGATCTCCCTTCAGGAATTGATAATGAAGGGAGAAATTGATTCCGGCAAACAGCATAAAGAAAATACACACAGTATCGATGTATGGACTGTGATATGCCCCAATAGAGGCGTTTAGTGTGGAGAATCCTCCAGTGGCCATGGTGCCGAAGGTGTGGCAGAGGGCGTCAAATAGGTCCATACCACCAAGCATGAGCAATACTGTCTCGGCTGCGGAGAAAAGCACATAGACCTTCCACAGCACCATAGCCGTGTCTCTTATTCGGGGTTTCAGTTTGTCTGGCACTGGCCCCGGGACTTCCGCCTTGTACAACTGCATCCCTCCGACCCCAAGGAGAGGAAGGATGGCTAAGGAGAGAACAATGATCCCCATTCCACCTATCCAGTGGGTGAAGCTTCTCCAGAAGAGAAATCCTCGTGGGACCATCTCTATGTTGGTCAAGACCGAAGCCCCTGTGGTGGTAAAACCTGAAATAGATTCAAAAAAGGCATCAGCAAAGCTATTGAAGACGCCCCCCCAATAATATGGCAGGGCTCCAAAAAAACCAGCGGCTGTCCACCCAATGGCTACCACACCCATCCCCTCCCGGTGGCCCATGATGTCGCCCTTCGCCCTACTGAAGACAAAATAGAGCGCAAGGCCGCTTCCAAGGGTGACGACCATGGACTTCAAGAGGGGGATTACGCTTTCGTCCTGGTAGTAAAGGCCGAAAAGAAGCGGAAGTACCATGGTCAGGCCGAGAAAAAATGTCAGAATTCCGACCAGATGGAGTGTGTATTGCAGGCGCATTTAGAAGTACTCCAGCTTGACCATGAGGGCCTTTTCAACCTTTGGGATCCCTTGGCGGGTAGAGAAGATGATGATATGGTCCTGTGGCCGGATGACACTATCGCCCGTCGGGATAATAACCTCATCCCCACGTATGATAGCAACTACCAGGGCGCCCTTGGGAAAAGGGACTTCTCGGATGGGTTTCCCCACTATGTCAGACGATTCCAGTGCAACAGCCTCAAGGACTTCTGCCTCTTCCCCCTTGAGCGCCATGGCAGACAGAACCTTGCCCCGGCGAACATACTGCAATATCGAGTTGATTGCCGCAAGCCGCGGGCTAACGATATGTTCAAGGCCAATGGCAGTAACGAGAGGAAAATAGCTGAACTTACTAATCCGGGTTACTGTCTTGTGTGCTCCCATCCTTGTGGCAAGAAGTGAGGTGAGGATATTCGTTTCTTCATTTCCCGTCAGGGTTACTACCACGTCCATGTCCTGGATATTCTCTTCCTGAAGGAGCTGCTGGTCGGAGCCGTCACCCTGCAGGACGACGACCCTGTCAAGCTGTTTTGCCAGTTTGTTGCAGCGATATGGATCTTTTTCAATCAGTTTGGCATGTATGGAGTAGCCTTCGAGGGCTTGGGCCAACTTGAGGCCGAGGTTGCCGCCTCCGATAAGGAGTATGCGGTCGAAAGGTTCAGCACGCTTTCCGAAGATCTTCAAGGTTTTTTTCAGTTGCTGCTCCTCTGAAACGAGGTAGACCAGGTCCCCCTGCAGGAGTTTGTCTTTTCCAGAGGGGACAATAAGTTCTTCGTTCCTGCTAATGGCTGCTACAAGTATTTTCTTGTTGCCGGTCTTGTCTTTCAGATCGACCAGCTTTGTCCCGGCGACAGGGGTTTCTGCGTCCAGACGCACCCCAATGACCTTGATGCGGCCGTCTGCAAACTCCCCCACATCAACAGCGCCTGGAACCTGAAGAAGCCGCTCAATTGTTTTGACTGCCTCTGCCTCCGGGTTTATTACGACATCAATGCCATAGGGATCCTGGCTTAATGCGTGCTGATACAGGAGATATTCTTCGCTTCTGATACGGGCCAGCTTGATGGTTGTTGGTGAAAGAATATTGGCAAAGAGGGAGGCCACCAAGTTGGTCTCGTCGCTGTTGGTGACGGCCAGCACGATATCGGCCCCTTTTATGCCCGCTTGTTCAAGGATAGCCGGGCTGCTTCCACAGCCCTGGATGCTTTGCACATCAAGGTTGTCAGAGACACGGCGCAAGGCGTCCACATTCTTTTCGATAATGATTACATCCTTATTTTCCATGGACAGGCGGCTGGCAATGTGGAAGCCTACCTCACCTGCGCCGATTATGATAATTTTCAACGATATCGCTCCTGCAAAGCCCGATATTATCCATTTGTCAGATACTACACCACCTACACACTGTCAACTTGCCTGCCGATTGGTTCAAATCAAAGTGGTCAGACAGTTTTCGTGTCTTTTCGGTGTCCGACTGAACGTGGCGCTTGTACGTGAGTGGTATAAGAAGGACTGTGTGCTCTATGATGACACATAAACACCTCTTTTGTGGTTCTTAATCGTGCCTTGTCTCTTGGCCTTGTAGATACAGTTACGTATCTGTTTTTCATCCAACCCTGTCTTTTCTCTAATCTGGGCGACGGCAACGCCTTTTCTGCTTCTCCTGACAATTCCCACAACCGTGTCAAATGCAGATTGGGATCTTGTCTTGATTGGGACTTTTTTCGACGTTGTTTTTCTCTTGGGCTTTCCGATTACAGATTTTGGTGAAGGCCTCTTAGGTGCTGACTTCGATGATTTCTTACCACTTGATGTTTTACTTGCGGCGTTCGTCCTTTTTCTGCCAATGACTGTAGAGTCCTCCATCTCAATGCCGAATACA
>MAXP01000173.1 GCA_001751085.1 Desulfobacterales bacterium C00003060
CCTGGGTTGCGTAACCGCAACCGTAACCGTTTGACTCAACCGAGCGCCAAAAGGTCAATACCAACTATATCTCTCCTGCTCCTATCCTGAAGCATATACGCGACTGTTGATTTCTGTTCTTAATTGAGCGCTTGGGCTGTTATACGGGTCCAGGTGTGAACCGGAATTGACGTACCCTGGTCGGTGCCCTGATTTCTTGCTGGATTGGGCAGCGCCAAGCGTAGCCGTGTTGGCGGGCGTGACAACATTTCTGTGGTTTGCCGGGGTTAACAGGTGCCAGGCATCCTTGTACTTAGTGTACTTGCTTTTCCGAGACCCTTTGTCGAGCAAAAGGCAAACCCCGTATTTTGGCATGACATGCCTGGGAATAACGAAATAGATGCTCTTTCCGTTATTCCTGCAAAGGCAGATGAAGAAGTCACAGTGCCCATTGGAGCGATCGCCATGACTAATACGAAAATATCGGTTGCTGCCAAGCAAGATCGACTTTGAGGTGCATCTAAAAACCAGCTTGTAGCCATTTACAAAAAAAGTGGATGCAGACCCTTTCTCCGTCATTTTCGGGGCGAAACCGAAAAGCTTCATCCTTTCTATGGCCTCTGTCAAGGACACAAACCTTCTGGATGACATTTTGTAATCAAGTTTTCTGCGCTTCCTCACGATGACCTTGCTTTGGAAGGCGTTGGTGTACGGACAACCGTAAATCTTTCTATACACCTGCCGGGCGTATTCCCTTGAAAACCCAAAATGGCCGGCAACATCGACCAGGGCATTATCAGGATTTTCTATGATCTTCTTGAACCTCTCTACTGCCCCCTTGCCGTAAGCGTTTTCGAAGCGCCTTGAAAATCCGTTCGCCTTCTTGATTCCAAAGGCTTTTCTTAACCTGCTGACATAGGCGCCATCTACATTCAGAATGCCGGCAACCTCGTAATCGTAAAGGCTTTCCAGCTCTACCTTGTCCTTCATGAATTCATAAAGGCCCACGTTAAATCGTTCTTTCACGCAGTTGTCCAGTTGTACTGTCGTCATGTTGAACCTCCAAATGTTTGGGTTAGGCAGCAACTGAGATGCAATTACAATAGAGAAGATGGCATGTCAAGAAAAAAATGACTGTATATTCCAAAATATATGTCTCGGAAGGTCATAAATGGCGATTTTCTTGGTGAGTCATGAGCATCAAGAGCAAGGCAAGGCGCGAAGGCGCGGAACATCTGGCTATTGCAAGCCTGAGCAACGTGGCTATTCATGTTCATGGCCGGCGAAAAAGTGTCATTTGTGGCCTTTCGAGGTATATCTCTCCTCAATAAGTTCGGGGAAATCTCCTGAAACGGAGTACGCAGCCCCTTGGAAAAAATATGAATTGATGTCCTGCTCGTTTGACCAAATAGGGGGATAATTGGTAATGACTACAACAGGTTGTAGATCTTCTGGAACGTCTATGCTTGAGATTCCGATGTGACGAGCCCTCAATAAAACGAGAAAAAGGAGTTAGCCAATAATGGCTGACTCCTTTTTCTTATTACGTTTTTGATTGGTGCCGAGACGCAGAATTGAACTGCGGACACGCGGATCTTCAGTCCGTGAGAGTTGGAATTGGCAAGTTAGCTATATTATTACAATATTCTTGATTATCAACAGGTTACGAAAAAATGGAACTCTCCCGTTTTGTCCTTGAAAGTCCCTAAAAATACGCCTATTTTACATCGAAATTACTTCAGGATTACTTCAAGGCAATCATAGGCAGTTGCGCCAAGCCTTCTAATACCTGGAGCCCTTAGCCTTCAGGGTATCTCCTTCCAGGTTGATAGATTATTGGCTCTGCCGGAGTTCATCCGCCCATTCGCGGATTTGGTCCAGGTTCTCGGCCTCGATGAACCGTTCCCCCAGTTCTTCAATCTGCTCAGTGGTCAATCCGGCAAAGATGGGCTGAACAGAATCAGAGCTTACCTGAAATCGTCTGGCAATTAGACGCGCTAAAAGCTTTAGGGCCTCCTGCTGGGTTCCCTGCTGGATTCCCTGCTGGATTCCCTTTCTTATTCCAATTCTCTCTACACTGGAAACGTATTCCATCTTCCTTTCCTCCTCGATTTTTTGAATCTCCGTCCACAACCCGTGTTCCAAATCTTCGGGCAGGGCCATGACCCAATCGATAAATTCAAAAAGCCGGATCACATTCTGTTTTTCATAACCCAATCTGTAAAGCCTTTTGATCAAATAGAGCTTCCAATGGTAGCGCTTCTCATTGTCTCCTGCGGTCTCCACGGCCTTGAGATGGGCCATGACCACGGAGGCAAAGGGATTTGTGGACTCTTCAAGTTTTTGCCATTTCTCCTTATATTCAAGCAACTTAACTGAGGGAAACCAGAGGCCGGCCTTGCTGCCCCAGAGTTCATAGCTGTAATGGTCTGGCCTCCACGTAGGACTGTCATCGGCCAGAATAGCGAGGCTGGCCACCTTCCGGTCAAAGCGGTCAAATATGCGGTAGTTGTAAGTGTACATACGCTTGGGAAAGTTTATATCAGGCTGTCCCTGCACCTCGATATGTGCAAGGACCCACTCCTCATGACCGTTTTTCCTGTAGACGCGTACCAGCTTATCCACGTATCTGCGACCGAGAACTGCTTCCCTGGCCACCTGTTGCAGTTCCTTGTCAAGAAAAACATGTTCCCGGCTCCAGTCCAGATCCGCTGCCATGTCAGGAAAAAAGAAGTCGATAAACTCCTTGAAGTACACCTCCAGGGCCTTCTTCCAGGGACTGTCATAGTCTGCCCTGTTTGGTACTGTTACAGGTTCGTCTTGTTCAGTGAGCTCAACATAAATAATGGTTAGTCATCAGGCAGTAGGTATGAATCCGGATTGAAAACCGTTCTGCCGTTTTGCCAAGATACTCCAGAAACTTTTCGCTTTCGGCGATGCTTTTAAAGACAGCATTACGTGCATTGCCACGGTTGATTACATGGTAAAAAGCACCGGGATACTCCACTCTCAACGGTCGGGCCATATTATTGGTATCCTCAACTCATGGCGGGATGGTGGTTTAATGGATGATTGGTTTATAGCCTCCTACTTTTGTATTTTTTCAAATAGGATCCGATCCCATTCCATGCTTATCAATAATTATTATTTAAGATGGGACACCTATCCTTCCTCATGCCCCGCGTTTTTCGGTCAGGTTGAGCGATTCGTTAGGCGCGTTGTCGTTTGAGCAAGCTTGATCAGTGATAGAAGAGCAGAATTCACAGCTTC
>MAXP01000174.1 GCA_001751085.1 Desulfobacterales bacterium C00003060
AAATGGCGATTTTCTCGGTGAGTCATGAGCATCAAGAGCAAGGCGCGGAATAGCTGGCTATTGCAAGCCTGAGCAACGCGGCTATTGATGTTCATGGCCGGCGAAAAAGTGTCATTTGTGGCCTTTCGAGGTATAACAGCCAGTCAGGGCTCTTCAACCGGGAACCGTGAACGTTGAACCGCTCAACCCAGGTAGAAGAGGCAGGAAATCCATTAGTCACAGCATCCCTTACCAGAATGCTGCATATTCCCTCATGGCACAGGGGCTACACCTTGATCAGTGAATCTTCAGTGCCGAAACCATTACGCACGTATTCGTCTGCAGCCCAGTCGTTTTCCCAGCGGCGGCCGTCCAACAGGTATCTGAACCGGTAATCTCGGCCTGCTTCCAGGGAAATAGTGGTACTGAACCTGCCGTCTTTTCGATGCTTCATGGGATGGGCAGAGGCACTCCATTCATTGAAATCACCGCATACAGAGGCCATGGTTGCATTGACATCCGGAGGGAAGTCAAAGGTTACCCTGCACATGCGACGTGTCTTTGAATAGCTTTTCCTCAGCATGGATCTTCCTCCTTGTCTAAACGTTGCGAGGCCGAGGGAATATTCTCAATGCACGTCAACCGGGCATAAACAGCCACGCCCAGACGACGTGGAATTCTATTTTGAACTAAATCATATGGTACCAAAGTCACGATCGGTGTCAATATTTTTTTCGGATGCCAAAAGGAAAGTCTCCTGATAAACCAGCCGGAGACCCAGCCCGGAACGATCTTTGTGACCTACGGGGCAGCACAGCACATACGCACACAGATTATGCAGGCGCTTTGCGGCTAAACCCCTTATTTCGTCATAATTTGAATTGCTGAAGCAGGATAGCGCCCATTGACATTACAGCCTTTTGAGTGTAGTACACAGATCATCAAGTAGTTCAGTGGTTGAGTCGTCAAGTTGGAAGATAAGCATATTAAATCGGAGCGTTAGAACTTCAATCATATCAGGTGTCCAATTTTTGGGCAAACGCATGTCTTCGGTTAACCGAATCCTTACACTCATCCGGTAGAAAATGGATAAAGCTCTGATATTTGTGGTGGATGATGATGCGTCTACACGTCGTCTGCTAAGGCATTGGCTGGAAAAGGAGGACTATAGAGTCCTGGATTTTGAAAGTGGCGAAGAATGCCTGCGAATGATGGATAGAGAACCTTCTGCCATATGCTTAGATATCGTTATGCATGGGATGGATGGGATAGAAGTTTTGAAGAGGATAAAGAAAATAAATAGTGATGTCCCGGTAATAATGATTACAGCAGAGGATACGGTTGATACTGCTGTGGAAGCTATGAGAGAAGGGGCATATGATTACATGGTAAAACCTACGGACAAAGTGAGGTTTAAGACTACTGTAAAGAGAAGCTTGGAAAACTATGCCCTGATCGCAGAGGTTAAGCGAATCCGCAGGGAATTGAAGAAGAAGTATGAATTTGAGAACATAATCGGTAAAAGCAGAAGTGTACAAAGACTATTTGATCAGATAGATAAGGTACTCAACACTAACATAACTGTGTTAATCGAGGGTAAAACGGGCACCGGCAAGGAATTGGTTGCAAAGGCTATCCACTACAATAGCAATCGCAAACGTGGCCCGTTTGTAGATATCAATTGTGGGGCAATTCCAGAAAATCTTCAGGAAAGCGAATTCTTTGGCTTTGAAAAAGGGGCCTTCACTGGCGCTACTCATGCGAAAAAAGGCAAACTTGAGACGGCCCACGAAGGCACTCTCTTTTTGGATGAAATATCTGATATGGGTAAGCAGACTCAGGTGAAGCTTCTAAGATTCCTGCAAGAAAAAAACTTTGAACGAATAGGTGGCAGGAAAAAAATAGAGGTAAGCGTCAGGATAATCTCTGCCACCAATAGGATGTTAAAGGACGCAGTGAAAGAGGGAGATTTCAGGGAAGACCTTTACTATCGGCTGGCAGTTTATCCTATTTATGTCCCTCCCTTACGAGAAAGAAAGGACGATATTCCCATTCTGGCAACCCATTTTTTGAAAAAATATCAAGATGAGACATCAAAGGAAATCAATACTATTAGCAATGAAGCCATGGAGGCCTTAACAATCTACCGCTGGCCAGGAAATGTGAGAGAGTTAGAAAATACTATTTATCGGGCAATGGTTTCAGCCGATAGTGATATCATTGACATAAACTGTTTGCCGGAAGCCTTACAAGAAGAAAGGCTTATAGAAGTTGATTCTCAGAAAATTATTCGCTTATCTGATATTGAAAAGAAGGCTTTGGTAAATGCCCTCAAGGCCACTGAAGGTAATATTACCCAGGCAGCCAAGGCCTTAAACATAGGAAGGAACACCCTTTATAGAAAGTTACTAAGGTATCAGTTACATAAAACATATCCTGAATTGACAAAAAGCATGTCAAAAGCCAAAAATCGTGGAATGTCTGAATAGCCGAATCATCTAATCAACTGAACAGTCTAAAGTTCTGTCATTCCTGCGAAAGCAGGAATCCAGTGACTGTTACCCAAACTTATTGAGAACTTACGAACTATGGACTCTCAAGTAATCAACTTGGCGCTTATGGGGTGATGGGGAACAACAGAAAACGTGAAATCAATTATCTGAAGATCTATAGGTGTGAAGGATGCATTTTTTGGTGACCCCGAGGTAGATTAGCATGTCAACAACGTTACTCATAGAAATTGTCACAGAGGAAATCCCTGCTGGATATATTGCACCTGCCCTTGAGGCAATGGCAAGCCTAATGGACCAGAAGCTGTCACAGGCACGGATCGAATTCGCAACAGGTGGAGAGACCTTTGGAACGCCAAGACGTTTAGTACTGATGGTTCGGGATGTGGCTGAACGGCAAGCCTCTATCACAAAAGAGGTTTTGGGCCCCAAAAAAATGGTGGCCTTTGACGCTGAAGGAAGGCCCACGAGGGCAGCCGAAGGCTTTGCAAAGAGCCAGGGAGTTTCGGTGAACCGCCTGACCACCAAGATTACAGCCAAAGGGGAATATGTATGTGTGAAAAAGGTCGAGCGTGGCCTGGCATCCTGGAGACTCCTGCAAGGCATCATTCCAGAGGTCATTACCGCCATTCCGTTTCCCAAATCCATGCGGTGGGCCGATCTCTGCCTCACTTTTGCCAGACCGATTCATTCCATCCTGGCTCTTTTTGGAGACAGGATCATTCCTTTCAAGCTGGAAAACATCAGAAGCGGCCGGCGCACTGTTGGCCATCGTTTCATGCATCCAGAGCCTATTGCCATTTCCGATTTTTCTGAGTATGTGGGTGCCCTCCGATCGGCCCGCGTGGTAGTGGATATCTCAGAACGCAAGGACATGATCCGGGAAGAAATAGAAGAAACCGCACGCAAACTTGGAGGAAAGGTAATTTCTGATGATGACCTGCTCGACACCGTTACACATCTGGTGGAGTATCCGGCTGTGTCAGGCGGAACTTTTGATAAGGTGTTTCTCAAGCTCCCCGGTGAAGTCCTGATCACAGCCATGCGGGAACACCAGAAATATTTTGCCGTGACGAGTTCAGATCATCAATTGATGCCCTGTTTTATCGCAGTGAACAATACACCTGCCGAAGATTTGGACGTAGTGACCTGTGGACACGAGCGAGTTTTGAGGGCCAGGCTTGAGGACGCCCGCTTCTTTTTTGAAGCAGACACAAGAACGCCTTCACATGAGATGGTTGAGCGTCTAAAGGGTGTATTGTTTCAGGCCAAACTTGGCACCATGTTTGAGAAGGTGTGTCGGGTCCAGAAACTGGCCGAATTCCTTGCAGAGTTGACGGACCCTGAGATCAAAACCACGGTATCCCGGGCAGCATGGTTGTGCAAATCTGATCTGACTACCCAAATGGTCAATGAATTCCCAAAGCTCCAGGGAGTAATGGGACGCATTTATGCAGCCGGATCAGGCGAGCCTGAGGTCACGGCCAAGGCCATTGAGGAGCATTATCTGCCTGCCTTTGCCGGAGGCCCCCTCCCTGAAACACTGGCTGGTGCCCTCCTGAGCATCGCTGACAAGATAGATACAATCTGCAGTTGCTTTACAGTCGGTCTCATTCCGACTGGGACTTCCGATCCTTACGCACTGAGACGCCAGGCCGTGGGGATTATCCAAATCATGCTGGATAGGGCTTTTTCCTTTTCTCTAAAAGGCCTCATTAACAAAGGCCTTCAGCTTTTGCACGACAAGACCTCGGCAGACACAGAGCAAACTGCGCAAAAGGTCCTGACCTTCTTTCAGCATCGTATGGAACATCTGTTAGCCGAAGAGGGATTCGCCAGGGATATAATTGCTGCTGTGCTCAGCGCTTCAATGGACAATATCCCCTCGGTCCGAAAGAGAACTGGGGCCTTGGAGGCCCTAAAGGCCAAGCCGGATTTTCAGCCATTAGCAATTGCCTTTAAGCGTGTGGCAAACATTATCAAACAGGCGCAGCAACGGGGCGAGGTCGTTTCGGGCGATGTCAAAAAACACCAAGGAATAGATCCCGGCCTGTTTCATGAACCGTGTGAGCAAGACCTGTATGACGCCTTTCAAAAGGTGAGGCAGGATATATCTGAAGACATGAAAGCGGGGGGAACCTTTGATGGCGCTCTTCTGGCCGTTGCAACCCTGAAAGGGCCAGTGGATGCATTCTTTGATGGGGTCATGGTCTTGACCGAGGATGAGCATCTAAGACAAAACCGGCTATTCCTGCTGGGAGAGATTGCCGAGCTTTTCACCAGTTTTGCCGATTTCTCCAAGATCTCTACATAAAGCGGGTTGTTGCATTGAGGTCAGCAAGAGGCCTGCTATGGTCTTGGCATCCTGAATCTTGCCGTTTGTGATCATTTCAAGGGCGGTGTCAAAGGGTATAGGCTGGTGTTCCAAGACCTCGTCATCCTCAAGTTTCTGGCCAACCGAGGTCAATCCGGTAGCCAGGAAGATGTGGATGCGTTCATCGGTGTATCCAGGGGCGGGCAGGATCTCTGCAAGCTCATCAAGGCGTGTGGCTTCGTAGCCTGTTTCTTCCACCAATTCTCGCCGAGCACACCCCAGAGGGTCTTCATCTGCCTCTAAAGTTCCAGCAGGGATCTCCCATAGAAACTCACCCACTGCGTGGCGGTACTGCCTGACCAAAACAACCTTCCCATCATCCAGCAGCGGCACCATGGCCGCAGCGCCCGGATGACGAACAATCTCCCTGTCTTTGATCCTCCCGTTTGGCAACATTACCTTCTCAAGCACTACATCAAGTAATTTCCCTTTGTATAGACTCGTAATCTTGTGAACTTTGACGGACATAAGATCCTCCTTTGTCAGAGTGGAACATATCCCCAAAAAACCATTGACACCCTGTTTTGAAGCTAATAAACAGCATTTGACCTGTGCGTTGCGGGCCCTGATTCCTAAAAGTCACTTATCATTACATGGGCGAAGACCATCGTTTTCTTGAACCGCAAAAGCAAGCGCATTCTCCGCAGCTTGCTGCGGGGTTAGCGAACGAATCTGAAAATGGCAAAAAGGCTTACGCTCTAAGATTGCCCGCAGCATGCTGCGGGGAGCTTCAATTTTCCATCATTACTGGAACTGGTGCCTTGCCAAACGTACGGAGGGCTCGGCAGTCGGAAACACCGGAGTGGAAAAAAACATGCCACCCCGTGAATGATTATCTTAGGCCATACCACAGGCACACCCGTCTGTCCAGATTGTCTCAACCAGTAGGAATGTCCACATGAAAGGCAAGATATGAACATTGATGTCATTGTTTTCTCGATTGCCTCTATGATCGGTCTTTACATGGCAGCAAATATCGGCGCTAACGACCTTGCAAACGCCATGGGTACATCAGTCGGTTCTCGGGCGTTGACCCTCAAGCAAGCGGTGTTGGTGTCGATCATAGCCAACGTTCTTGGGGCTATGCTTGCAGGCGGGCACGTGACCAGCACGATCAGCAAGGGAATCATCGACCCTGGCCTCCTGGTGGACGCTCCTGACAGGTTTATGTTAGGGATGTTTGCTGCCCTCATCTCAGCCAGCCTCTGGGTGCATCTGGCCACGTACTTTGGTCTACCAGTCTCCACCACCCACGCCATTGTGGGCGCAGTGGTCGGCTTTGGCATTATCGCTGTGGGTCCATGGGCTGTAAGCTGGGGGAAGATCACTACGATTGCCGTGAGTTGGGTCATCTCTCCGGCTGTCGGGGCACTCATTGGGGGAGCTATTTTTTATCTGATCGAGAAAAAAATCATGTCCGCCAAGGACCCTTATGCAACCGCGGTTCACTATTCGCCGGGCCTGATTTTCTTTGTCGTGTTGGTGCTTATCCTTTCCTTTATATTTAAGGGCCTAAAAAACCTCCACCTCGATATAGGTTTTTTTCAAACTGTGTTGCTGACTATTCCCTTAGCGGCCCTGACAGGGCTTTTTGGCCGCAAGTGGGTACGCTGGCAGGTGCATCGAAAATGTGAGCTGCGATCCAATCCACAGGGATATTCTCCTGTGGAAAGCCTCTTTGCCCAGCTTCAGGTGCTTACGGCCTGTTATGTGGCATTTGCTCACGGGGCCAATGACGTGGCCAACGCCATCGGCCCGCTTGCGGCCATCTTTTCCGTGATCAAGACCAAGTCCGTGGCCTTGCAGGTGGAAGTCCCCTTCTGGATGCTCCTTATAGGCGGCCTTGCCGTGGGTGGCGGTCTTTTTGCCTTTGGTGCGCGCGTCATGGAGACCATTGGAAAAGACATTACGGAGATCACGCCCATACGGGGGTTTTGTGCAGAATTCGGGGCGGCCACTACTATCCTGATATGCTCCCGCCTTGGCCTGCCGGTTTCAACCACCCATGTGCTCGTCGGCTCTGTAGTGGGAGTGGGACTCATGCGGGGCATGGGTACACTCGATTTGCGTGTTCTCAAAAACATTGGTCTTTCTTGGATCGTGACCCTGCCGTTCACAATGGTCCTGGCCATGGTTTTGTACAAGTTGCTCACCCTCATTCTATTATGAAAAATTGGTATCCTTCATTGGATCTCAGAAGTAGTTTAAAGTTTGTTGATCTTGTATTCTGGCAGTGAAATTTGAAACTGGAAATTGGAAAAAATAAAAAGAGGTAGATGTGTTACCTAATTTCGAAGGTTCTTCGTGGATTAGTGTGAAAACAATTCAATTTTACTTGAGAGTCCAAAGTTCTTTTAACGCATTGATATTCTTGGTGTTGATTCATTCGTAACGTCATTCCGGCGAAAGCCGGAATCCAGAATAATTCCAAGAGCATAATGAAACTGGATGCCGGATCCGTCATCCCGGACCCCGATCCGGGACCGGCATGACGGCAGAACTTTGGACTCTCAATCCAACAAAATTGCGGATTTCACACTAATCCACGATGAGCCATTTCGAATTCATAGTTTCAGCATCCGTATTCAATTCGATAAT
>MAXP01000175.1:0-1600 GCA_001751085.1 Desulfobacterales bacterium C00003060
GCAGGCCGCTAAAATCACAAAACGCATGTCACAATACCCGCGACCGTCCACAGGATGATTGAAGATAGAAAAACTTGGCCTGCAGGTTTGAAAACGTTCCCAAATCACACAATTTGTTTATGACCCCCAGTTCCAGCTCTTGTGTTTTTCACTTCTGATAACTGCTTTGATCTCTATCAGAAAGTGTAAACCACAGAATTAAGGATGCCCCCTTGATTATTTACCCTTTATTCGGATAATATTCCTTCTGTGAAATCAAAATCGGACAAAGACACCTCTCAAAAGGCTGCCACCCTCTGGTATGATTCCGACCTTTTTTGTTTAATAGTCTCAATCTTCGCAGCGCTTGTCTATTATTTCAGCATAGCAGGAATCAGGGTTGCCATGGAACATCACCAGTACCAGCATCACTGCTGGGTACCCATCACGCTCATGTCCTTGAGCGGTATACTGCTGGTCGTAAATCTTTTTCGTATATTGATCCGAATGATCAATCGTTCTACCGAAGAAGAATAAGCTAAACAAATTCAGGAAGCTTTTCCACATGTTTTTCGGGAACGTTTACGGCAGCATACTGCCCCAATGCCTCTATGGCTACTATCACGTGTTCCGAACCGCGATACTTCACGAATGTCCCTGTCACGCCTACAAAAGGCCCCTCCACGACGATGACGGGATCCCCTTTTCTAAAGCGAGTTCCGGTTTCAACAGGGTTGTCCCCCGCAACCATGATCCGAAGGGAATCAATCCCATCATCAGGTACGAGTATTGGACCTTCTTTATTTCCAATAAGGCGTACTACGCCTATGGTTTTCACGATCTCGATGCGTTCATAGGGATTGAGATCACTTTTTATAAACACATACCCAGGGAATAGAGGCACACGAATCTTCTTGCGCCGGTCACGGCGCTTGCTGACGACCGTTATCTTCGGAAGAAAGGCCTCAAGTGACTTGCCTTGAAGGCCATCAAAGACGACCTGCTCAAAGCGGCTTCGGGTATAAAGCACGTACCAGGAAGGTTGCATATCAGTCTGATCCATTCACGATTCCGAATTTCTATTATTTGGCCTGATTAACCTACTTCCCGACCTGTCCAAGACCGTACAGATTTACCTGAACAAAGTACTGTTGATCATCCATTATTCCGTCATACGTATAGTTAAAACCCAAAGACCAACATTGGGATTCATAGATGAATCCAATAACCGTTTCAATGTCCTCTCCCTCCTCGATATTCCGCTCATTTTCCCAGTAGACTGATAATCCGTCAGTAAGTTTCACGAAAAGTTTGGCAATAATACTTCTTATGCCGCCCTGAGTATATCGGTAATCCATCGACGCATGATCTCCTCGTCTATCGTACAGCGCCACGATGGCATTGTAGCTCTTGAATTCTCCATCATAGGGCGACCAGGTTGCATCTCCGTCAAGGTCCAGGCAATCATGAGGAATGAATTGCAACTCTCCCTTAATATCAGAAAAGGGTCTCCTACTTCCTCCCTCCTTATTTCTCCGGGCCTCTCTGATATCATAGCTTTGCGCAATCTTGATCCGACAGAAATCGTGGTAATCGTACAAGGGGGCTCCTGGGCCTTCCA
>MAXP01000175.1:1656-34464 GCA_001751085.1 Desulfobacterales bacterium C00003060
TAGGTGACGATATTTTTCTCTTCTATACGGTCAAGACCATCGAAGTAAGGATAGTCCTCCTGTTCCGGCACGGGCACATAATCATAGACCACCCTGGGCATAACTGCATGTTTAATCCTGTCGAGGGATTCGCCGTTCACATGAAAGACTCTGGAGAATTGTGTTGAAAGGTCTGCCTTGCAATCAAAGACTTCACGCGAGAACCACCGATCTTTCTCACCGGACGTCTCATCCTCATGTTCGTCAATATGCCAAATGGTCTCGCGCAGTCCAACAGATGGCTCAAAATCCAAACATCTGCACAATCGTGTGGGATAGTACAACCTTGGGTGAAGATCGGCCCGATGTCCCCTTGCTCCATGGTCCCTCCAGAAATGATCATAGGATGATTCTAAGTCAAAATAAAGGGGTGTGGCAAAGAGCGTCTGTTTTGAGCCGTCAAACTGGATAGAAGGGAGGTTTTGCAGGGTCCTGTCCGGATCATGATTTTCTCGGATAATCACGTTATCATACCAGCGAAGATCGGCGTTCAAGCTATATTGACCCCAGTCCCTGTTGAGATTCAATTGGTTCAGCCGAGTAGTATCGGTATAAACATCGAGCGCTCTTCCGAATTCCTTGTGGAACAAAAACTTGCTGCTTTCAAAACTGGAATAGCCCTTCTTGAACTCTCGCAAGTAATACTGATCACTCACAACATCCACATCGAGTTTTGCCTTGAATCCAAGCGGAAGGCCCTGGTCGGTTTTCATCCTTAACCACCAGCGATCTTTGTCATCGAGCTGACGATCGCGGAGAAAATCGTACATTACGGCACCTTTGCTTTCAGCACCCAGCACGTACCTGTATTCCACACCGTGTTTCAAACCACGATCTGCCATGTAGTCCTCATACAAAGTCGCATCGGAACTCTTATTGATGGCCCAGAAAAAAGGCTGATTGTATTCAAAGCCGTTGCGACTGGAACAGGAAATCTGGGGCACGAGCAGGCCCGTCTGACGTCTTACTTTCGCGGGAAAGACCAGGAACGGTGCATATAAGATTGGAACCGAGCTTGTCCAAAAGGTGGCATGCTTCATAGTGCCGTAACCATCTATCGCGACATTCAATTCCTTGCCAGTAATTTTCCAGGCCGGAGAATCTGCGTCGCAGGTGGTAAAACTGCCGCTGGCAATATGATATGTGTCTTCGCCTATCTTTTCAATTTTGTTCCCCTTGACGTAAAAATGGCTTTCCTTGATGAAGAGCGTCCCGTCGTAAAGGGTGCCTGTACCTGCCCCCAGATCTATTTCA
The DNA here is from genome assembly GCA_001751085.1 of Desulfobacterales bacterium C00003060. Lineage (GTDB taxonomy): Bacteria > Desulfobacterota > Desulfobacteria > Desulfobacterales. Next base: position 2,950 of record MAXP01000175.1, read on the forward strand.
ACTCGGGTACCCGTAAACCAATCCTCGCCCGATGTGAAGCGAGGATTACCCCAGGCCACAGTTTTCATGGTCTGTGCGTTGAGGTCAACAGCATCTGCCCACAAAGACTGATCACCCCAGGTTATCACAACGTTACCCCTGGCACTGTAAGTCCTGATTGTGTCATAGTAATTCAGAGAATCAGCCTTGATCCGAATTGGAAGACCGGCACCTCCCCGAGCTGAAAGCAAGCCTCCAAATGCAGATGATGAACAAAGTGCGACCGCAAAAAGACTGCTCCAAAAATAGGCCCTAAAGAACATAGGCCTGTNNACGATCCCGTGAAAGGCTATCGACAGCAAAAAAAAGCCCGGTCGCATGACCGGGCTCAGATGGTTACCGGAACGGGCTATTACCTGGAGTACCTGGAGCGTTTCAAGCGGGCTATTCTCTGCCTTCTTTCACTCTCGCGACGTTTGCGGCGACGGCACTCACTCGGTTTTTCGTAACTTTTCTTTAGCTTAAGCCGTCGGAACAGGCCATCATTCTGAATCTTTTTCTTGAGAACTTTCATGGCCCTCTCAAGGTCACGGTTAACGACCCTGACTTCCAAGCTACTAAACTCTCTCAAATTTATCTCCCCTTTCTTCCCATCTCAGGGTTTGTCGAAAAAGCTAAAAAATCTTGATACTAATGTAGCATGTACAAAAAAATGAAAATGTTCAACCTGTCGGGTAAGGAAAACCACTTGTTTCCAGCATCCAAAGCCTTCAGCAGTTATGCTGTAATGGCTGCTGGAAATGGCTGGCTTCGTTTTGCGGTATTCCTCACCCCGTGAACGATTACAAAAAGTTATTGTATACAATAGAACTTTTACCAAAACAACAAAAATTTGAAGTGATTTTAATCTTGCATTTTATTACAATTTAAAGCAAAATAATAGTCTGTTCTATCTATGTGCTCTGCTATAAATCCGCAAATGAACCTTGCCCTCAGTTCAGAGATGCCGCTCGAAAAGAGGGCTCTTCTACGATACCAAGATGCATATTGCTGAAAAACCGATGTGAGGAGGAAATTCTCGTGGCAGAATCAGCTATCAACAGGGAGTTCAAATACAGGATCTCTAAGTATTTACAGGGGAATCTTCCCACCAATTGCGACACTTGTGGGGTTTGTTCCGCGGCATGTCCGGTCCATCAGGCCGTTCCAGGCTTTGATCCAAGAAGATTTATCCGCTTAATCAACCTTGGGTACAAGGATGAGCTTCTGAAAAACACTGCCATCTGGTACTGTGCCCTTTGTAATACATGCACTGTTGCCTGTCCTCAGGGTGTGATGTTCAAACAAATAATGGAGGTGCTCCAGAAAATTGCCATCGCTGAGGGATATGTGAAGCCTTCTTTCTTTGGAGAACTTAAGAAAATCGAGCAAGAGTGCCAAGCTTACAGATGTGAACAGATTGCGTCACGCCTGATCGAGTCCAACCCTGAGCTTCAAAAGACCAAAGTAAGATAGCCTCCATCCGGCACATAAGCTGAATACTATCTCAGGCGTTTCTGGATAATCCATACAAATGGGCAGGCAAAAGGACCCTAAAAAGCTCAGTAAATTGATGTCCTATATCCTTGGGCGACGACCGGACGAGTTTGGGCTGGTCCTCGACGATCATGGATTTGTACACCTAAGGGATTTGCTCAAGGCGATATCAGAGGAACCCGGGTGGGGATATGTGCACAAATCCCACATCCAAGAGGTCCTAATGACCTCTTCCCAGAAATCCTTTGCCCTGGAAAATGACAAGATCAAAGCCATTTGCCGCAATAATGGCCTCAATCCTGATGAGGAGATTGTTCCCCCCAAACTCCTTTATCACTGTGTGCGCCCTAGGGCCTATCCTGTCGTTTGCCAGCGAGGAATCATGCCGTTGGGACAAGCCGGAGTCTTTCTGGCCACAACTGAGGAACTATCACGGCGGATCGGGAAGCGGCGAGATCCAGCCCCGGTGTTACTGACCGTTCATGGACAAATGGCTTTTGAGTCAGGCATAAGGTTTTCCAGGCAGGGAGAACTCATCTACATAACTGACCATGTACCTGTGGCCTATTTCACAGGGCCACCACTGCCAAAAGAAAAGAAAAAAGAGGCCCCTAAACCGCAAAAGGAACTGGCTGCATTGCCAGAAAACCTGTCTGGCAGTTTCACCTTCGACGTGGAACGATCCCGGGCCCTTCAGCAACTCCGACCCAAACAAAAGGGGGTCAGAAAGGAGATTGCCTGGAAAAGGGATGTCCGCAGGTCGAGGCTTAAGCGCAAGAGTTGACATGGGGCGAGTGCTGTCGCATGAGTTGCGATGTTTTTTTAAAACCATGTGATTTGCATGTCTTCGATGCCATCCTTCATTCCTCGGTTTACACTTTTCAAGGATGCCTCTTCCGTCCACCGAACATTTACTGTGATTTCATGCAATGACAAACGATAACAGCGGCTTAATGCAGTTGGGAGAAAAGCTGATCAAGGTAGCAGGCCAACTACCTGCGGTCTCCGGCATTGGGCCTGTTTATCTTGTGGGCGGTTCACTACGAGATCTCATCCTCGATCGCCCATTTAACGACTATGACTTTGCAGTGCATGGCAATGCCAGGGCCTTTGCACGGAAAGTGGCGACAAAACTCGGTGTCCACGCGATTGAGATGGGCAAGGATGACAAGACGGTCTATAGGATTATATCAGGGGGCAAGGTCCTTGATTTTTCTCCCATGCACGGCAAGAGTATTGATGAGGACCTGAAACGACGCGATTTTACTGTCAATAGCCTCGGCTTTGTCCTGTCATCTGAAAGCCCTCCAGGGCGTGGGCCCTTACGGTCCGGAGGCCTTATCGACCCTGTTGGGGGCCTGAAAGATATCAGGTCAAAAACCATCCGATTGATTTCAGAAGATGCGATCTTAGTTGACCCCCTCAGAATGGTCAGGGCGTTTCGCCTTGCCGCTGTCCTGGGTTTTGAGATTGCACCGCAAACACTGTCCGTCATCAAAGAACATAGCGCACTCGTTGCCAGATCGGCCAGAGAACGGATAAGGGCAGAGCTTTTCAAGACAATGGAGGCAAANNAAGTCCTTTCCTTATATCGAGCAGATGTGTGAGGCAGGGATCCTGATGAAGCTCTTCCCCGAGCTTGAACTGTGCCGTAATTGTCTGCTTAATGACCATGGATACGACGTTCTCCGGCATGTCATGCGCACCTATGAAGAAATCGAGATTGTTCTTGGCAATTACGCAACGCTCTGGCCTGAGTATGCCGAACCGATTCGCAGCTATCTTGAACATAAGGACCGGAAGGTTCTCTTGAAGTGGGTTGCCCTGCTTCATGACGTGGGAAAGCCTGCGACACGCAGTCTTGATCCGACCGGAAGGTTGCGATTCCTGGGCCATGAGACAAAGGGGGCACATATAGTTAGGGCCCTTTGCTTGAGGCTCAGGATGTCTGTTAGGGAGCGATCCTTCATCGAGTCAGTCGTACAAAATCACCTACATCCGCTGCTTCTCTTTGATGCCCGTCAGAGGGGCGCTCTTACTGCCAGGGGGATTATTCGTTTTGTCACAAGACATAAGGATGATATTGTTGGGCTTTTGCTTCACAGCGTGGCAGACCAGCGTGCCAAAGCCTATCTCAGCATTCCAGCCTGCAACGCCTGCCAGCCTCGTTCCCATTGGCAGGAGGGTGGCCCTATCTACGGCAAGCCAGCTTTTCAACCCGGCCACAATCTTTCAAGCGAGACAGTGGGACACGAATCAGACGAGGAATTCAAGAAGGCGTTTGTGGAATTCCTGAAGGAGATCCTCCAGAGATATTTTTCTGACCTCAAGCCGACCATGACAGCATCGAGGCTGATTACGGGAAAAGATCTAATCGAGCACTTCGGCCTTACGCCATCTGAGCTTTTTGGAAAGTTGCTTCAAAGCGTGGAAGAAGCGAGATTGAGCCAAGAAATCAGAACAAGGGAGGAGGCCTTTGAACTTGTGGCCAAGTTGCTTTATTCTCAAAAGCGAATGCATCGCCCGAAGAATGCGGCTCGTGGGGGGCGTAGGCCGTACAAGCCGGATGTTGCAGAGGTTAGCGACTGAATCTGATAATGGCTAACCCCCTTACTGTCGAAGAACCCTGCAGATTGCTGCAGAAATCATGATAGTTCAGCCTTTCGGGACCGGTTACCAGGAATCTTCAATTGGAGGGCGATGCCGGGATCGAACCGGCGACACCAAGCTCCGGAGGCTTGTGCTCTATCCGCTGAGCTAATCGCCCTCACACCCCCAAAATATCATCTTATCGTTTTTTGTCAAGGGGGCTTTTGGTTCCGAATTTTCATGATGTTTAAGAAGTGCAAGGAACTCGTGCAACTTCCACAAATCGAATGACTTCCAAGGCATTGACTTATATGTATGGTGTGATTATGCTATTGACCTACGGCACCAGAAATTGTAATAGATACGTATATGAGGGAGTATGATTTATGGCCGAAAAAGACGAAAAAAACCCAGACCCTAAGGATATCGAAAAAGAGATCAGCGAGTTCCTCTCACAAAAATTTGGCGGTCGCGTAAAGCTCATCTCCCCTGTAGTTCTGCCTCGCGAAGCCCCTTCTGAAAAAGGAGAGAAACCTCGTAAGGGAAAAAAGCCCGACTTCTCGTTAAAACCTGAAGAACTTGAGGCCTATCTTGATCAATACATCGTCAAGCAGGATGAGGCCAAGGCAATCTTGGCTACCAAGATCTGCACCCATTTTAATCGTATTAAACACATCGAATCTTCCGGCGAAGACAATAACAGGATGGTTGGTCAGATCAAGAATAACATCCTCATGATCGGGCCTACAGGCGTAGGCAAGACTTACATGATTAAACTGATTGCCCAGAAGATCGGTGTCCCTTTTGTCAAAGGTGATGCCACAAAATTCAGCGAAACAGGCTATGTCGGGGGTGATGTGGAAGACCTGGTTCGGGACCTTGTGCACGAAGCAGACGGCGACATGGAGCGGGCCCAGCACGGCATTATCTACATCGATGAGATCGACAAGATTGCCTCCAGCAGGAATCTGATTGGACATGATATTTCTCATTCCGGCGTTCAACGCGCATTGCTAAAACCAATGGAAGAAACCGATGTGGACCTCAAGGTCCCTCATGATCCCATTTCGATGTTCGAAGAAATCGAACGTTACCGCAAGACCGGCAAAAGAGAGAAAAGGACGATGAACACAAGAAATGTCCTTTTCGTCATGAGCGGCGCATTTAACGAGCTTGAAGAGATAATCAAGAAGCGGGTAGTGGATCAGGGCATTGGTTTTGGCGCTTCACTCACCAGTCGTTCAGAGGGTGGCGAGTACCTGAAATATGTCAAACCTGAGGATCTGATTAACTTCGGCTTTGAGACCGAGTTCATTGGACGGCTTCCGGTGATCGCGGTGTTTGAACCCCTTAGCGAAGACGACCTTTTCGCTATCCTAAGAAATCCAAACAATTCTGTCATACTAAGCAAAAAACTCGACTTTATGGCCTATGATATATCTGCCAAGTTTGAAGACGGGACTCTTCGCGCCTTGGCCCATCTTGCCTATCAGGAAAAAACCGGGGCCCGGGGCCTGGTAAGCGCTGTCGAGAAGGTCTTGTTAAAGCTTGAAAAGGGGCTGCCATCCACGGATATTAAGATGCTACCTGTGACGCAAGAGGTGGTGGAGGACCCCGAAGGTATGCTTGAAAAAATTATATCCACGCCCCATGATCCCATTTGGAGACAGCTTTACGAAAAGCTGATCCACGATGAAAAAACATCGATCAAGCAATATGTAAAGGAGAACCAAGCGGTGCTGAGTGACAAATCCAAGATCGCCGTCACTCCCTCGCGCACAGATTTGATTGCCGACCTCTATGCGATGAGTACATGCAGCTTGAACTCTGTTATTGCTAAGATGGTGACTTGCTATGATCAAATCAAGAAGGTGGAGGCCTATTTTCACAAAACCCATGGCCTGAATATACGATTGGACGAAGATGCTATAGACGATGTTATTATAGAGATGTTCTCTTCTCCAACAGCACTGGGAGATTTCTATAAACAACTCACTACCAAGTTTGAATACGGTTTTAAACTGATCCACGACAGGGTTGGCCAGAATACATTTGTGATCACCAAGGACGCCATGAAAAACCCTGAGGGGTTCTTCAAGAATCTAGCCAAGAAAATCTATACTGAGGCTTCTGAATCGTAATTCACTCTGACCACTGACCACCGAGCACTGTTCGAGGAATATATCATGCTTTTTCCGGACTACAGGCCGAGGCGCTTGCGGCAAAACGAGAATTTCAGACGTATGATACGCGAGACAAGGCTATCGGTTGACGACCTGATCCTGCCCCTGTTCTCAGTAGAAGGTAAGGGGGTCAGGGATCCCATTCCCTCTATGCCAGGACATTATCAACTCTCTATTGACAGCATTGTAAAAGAGGCCGCAATCGCCCGCGATCAAGGTATCCCGGCTGTTATGATCTTTGGTATCCCAGACAAGAAAGACGCCTTGGCTACATCGGCTTACGCCAAGGATGGAATAGTACAAAAGACATTAAGGGCAGTGAAAAAAAAGGTTAAAGATCTTCTGGTTATAACCGATGTATGTCTGTGTGAGTATACCGACCATGGGCACTGTGGCGTAGTGCAAGACGGTGTCATACATAACGACGCGACCCTTGATCTCCTGGCGCGTACAGCCCTTTCCCACGCTCAGGCCGGTGCGGATATGGTAGCCCCTTCTGATATGATGGACGGCCGTGTAGCCGAAATACGTGATGCCCTTGATGAAAACGGGTTTGAGTCCACACCCATCATGTCCTATGCTGCCAAATACTGCTCTGCCTTTTATTATCCTTTCCGCCAGGCAGCCGAATCTGCCCCAAAATTCGGAGATCGCCGTACCTATCAAATGGATCCTGCGAACAGCTTGGAAGCGATTCGTGAGGTGTCCATGGATGCGGAAGAAGGCGCTGATATCATCATGGTAAAACCCGCGCTTGCTTACTTGGATATTATCTGCCGGGTTCGAGAGGAAATTGATCTGCCGATAGCCGCTTACAACGTTAGCGGCGAATTTGCAATGATCAAGGCAGCCGACAAGCTCGGATGGCTTGACGGCACCAAGGTCATGATGGAATCCCTGACTGCCATCAAACGGGCTGGCGCAGACATGATCATTACCTATTTTGCAAAAGAGGCTGCAAAGGAGCTGAGTAGTCATTGGTCAAAGGGTTGAAGATCGATGATTGACGGAGGATCAGGCTTGGATACTAATGAGTTGAAGAAAAGATCAATGAAAGACCACCAACATCCGCCAAGACAAATGACCCAAGATGAAGGAAGCCAGCCGAAAGCCGACCTCCGCCTTGTCGCATGGGAGGTCACCCGGAACTGCAATCTTTCGTGTATCCATTGCCGTGCCGCAGCCACCAAAGGGCCGTACCCGGATGAGCTGGACACAGATGCCAGCCTTGCCCTGCTCGACCAGATCAGTGATGTTGGCAAACCTATAGTCATCCTGACAGGCGGGGAACCTCTTCTGCGGTCAGACATCTTTGAGCTTGCCCGTTTCGGTTCTCGAAAAGGACTGCGAATGGTCATGGCCCCCAATGGCACGCTTATCACTGAGGGGAATGCAGAGGAGATGGCATCGGCAGGCATCCAGCGAATCAGTATCAGCCTCGATGGTGCCACAAGTGAAAGCCATGACCGGTTCCGCCAGGTAGATGGTGCTTTTGAGGGAGCCCTGAATGGTATCCATTGGGCCAAGCAAGCTGGCGTCGACTTCCAGATCAATACCACAATCACGCAACAGAATATTGAGGAGATACCAAGAATCCAGGACCTCGCCGTTAAGCTGGGCGCTGTGGCCCATCACATCTTTTTGCTGGTCCCCACCGGACGCGGAAAATATATTGCAGATCAAGGGATTTCAGCCGAGCAGTATGAACAGACCCTAAACTGGTTCTACGACCAGAGGGACAAAGCGCCTCTGCAATTAAAAGCCACCTGTGCACCCCACTATTACAGGATTTTGAGGGAGCGGGCCCGCGAGGAAGGAAAGACTGTAACATTCAAGACCCACGGGCTGGATGCTGTAACCCGTGGTTGTCTGGGGGGAACCGGCTTCTGTTTTATATCGAACACCGGCATCGTTCAGCCGTGCGGTTTTCTGGACCTCAACTGCGGCAACATATTGGAGAAGCCCTTCGGGGTTGTTTGGAACGAATCAGAAATATTCAAGACCCTCAGGGACTACAACAAGCTGAAAGGCAAGTGCGGCAGATGCGAGTATCGGAAGGTCTGCGGGGGATGTCGTGCCAGGGCCTATGAGGCTACCGGTGACTATCTTGCTGAAGAACCACTCTGTTTGTACCAACCCAAAGGGACTTGACGAGGGTGATTGTCGGGTACCATTGTTTCGTCTCCATCCCTAAACTCGATTACAATGATTCAGCTACTTTGGAGGAAGGATAAAGACAATGCGCGTCCGATCCTTAATGATCAAGAATCCCATTACCATTTCAGATCGCTCTACAGTCCAGGAAGCTATTCACCTGATGCAAGCCAACTCCATCCGGCACCTTCCTGTGGTAAACCGATCCAATAAGCTCCTGGGATGGGTTACCCTGGCAGACATGAAGCAGGGTCTGCTCACCGCCATGGTCACCGGACTATTGGTGGCAGACCTCATGATAAAGCATCCCATAACAATATCCCCGGATGCTGATGTTGAGGTAGCTGCCCGAATTATTCATGAAAAAAAGATCGGCGGTATTCCCGTTGTTGACGACGATAACATTGTGGGAATTATCACGGTCACGGACCTCCTGAACGCTTTTATCAGTATTATGGGGATTTTGACCTATGGCACCAGGATCGATATAAATGTAGGCGAGGAGCCAGACGGATTTGAAAAGGTCTCCCATATTGTTCACGATCAAGGAGGCGAGGTGGTAAGCGTGGGGATTGCTGCACATAGAACCGACAAAAGAATCCATTACTTTCGTCTGAGAGAGTGCCAGGCTGAGCCAATTGTCAAGGCCCTTCAGGACGAGGGATATGAGGTGGTTTCTTTTTCAAAATAGCAGTAGGGCTTTCCTCTTTTTTCCGTAACTACCCCACAACGCGGTTCGATGCTCGCTTGTTCATGCCGAGATGAAAGCGAATCCATTGGCACCAAAAGGAAGGTGTCGCCCTCTTGCTTGACGCAAAGGCCAAACATACGGATTGTGGCGGTAAGAGGCCTGCCGAAAAAGAAATCCATGGCATTCGGCGCCATCTTCAGTTTTTCTGCTAACAAGTGCCTCATGTAGTGGTCGTACTGCAGAAGTTCGAGGATCTCCTTCACTGCTTTGCCGGAATCCGCCCCCCGCAGCCGCTCTACGGCCGACCATAGGGTCTCATAAGCACACCTTTGTTCATGGGCGCGCATGATCTTAGGGATGCCATCGTCTGGCTTGATGAGGTCCCTTCTCTGAAGACAAGGTCTTGCCCTGATTTCTTTGAATCCACGCAAATCCCAGCATTTCAAAGCACGGCACTCAATTGGCCTATGGCCATAAACATTGCACGCCTTCTGGTCATCATCGTAAAATATGCATGTCCAGGCTTCGCCCTGGCCTTTGGTCTTGATGATTTCCTGTTCAAGGACCATCAATGTCCCATCAATGTTGCGGACGATTTCACCTTTTCTTAAGGTATAAACATGGAATATTTTCAGAATCCCCTTCGCGAACAGGATAGCGTCCTCCTTATGTAAGGTGGGCCCTCCTTTTGTGCAACAGGTTCCACAACGAATACAGTGGGTGCGATATCCCCCTTCCCTCTCAGGCATCATATGATTGGCTTTGACCATAGCACCCCTCAACAATGGCTTGTCGAGGCTCCTGCACCTCACTCCCATATTTCAAGAAAAAGGCAAGTCAAATCAAGGAACCCCGTCACGAAAGAGACGGGGTTCCTTGACTCAGTTTTTACATTGACGAATTGTTGCCCACGTCACCACAGTTCAAACATTACCCTTTTAGCGCTCGCAAGCTGAAAGGCTACACCGAATGCTTCTGGTGACAACAGCATGTTATCATTACCCCTCATACGGTTTCAACGCTTACCGCCTGTGGGCCCTTTTGTCCCTGCTCGACTTCAAAGCGAACTCGTTGGCCTTCGTATAGAGACCTGAAACCGCTCCCGCCAATAGACGTATAGTGGACAAAGACGTCCTCGCCATCATCCATGCTAATGAACCCGTAGCCCTTTTTCTCGTTAAACCACTTTACAACGCCCTCTGCCATTACCATGTCCCTCCTTATTTAGATGTGATTTAGCTGGGATATGGGTCTGACAGAAAAAAAGCCAACAAGATCTCTAGGCCTTGTTGGCATTTTCCTTTACTCCGCAAAACTCCAATCCCAAACTCTGACCACCCGAAGGTGCAAAACTTAAAAAACGATAAAATTTTCGCACACAACAACCTCGCAATCTAATTATATATCATTGACTATCATGTCAAGTCCAAATCTACTATTTTTTACACTGCAAACGGAATTTGTCATATTTGGTAACCGTTCACAGGTTCAGAGTTAGGCAAGAGACTGAAATTGGATGCCCGAAAGCATCGTAAAAAATGCGGGTTTTGCCACAACATTGCCATGTTCCAGACCCGCCTGCCTCGCCTGTCATGTGCGGAACGGGCATATCCCAAGAGGTCGGCAATGGCGGGCAGGTTTGGGGGGATGTGGGAAAATACCTGCAAATTTTGGGGATGAATGGCCTGATAACCATGTGAAATTACGCTAAAGTGATGCGCAGATTAATTCCGAAATCCCTGGCCCAGACCTGGCCAATAGGCTCTGTGCTTGCATATATGAAGCGATCGCCACGGCAGGCCGAAAGCCACAATCCGAAATACTATATGTCGTTGGTAATATCTATGAATTCGGTCTTAGAGCCGGTTCTGATTGTAATGGTCCTCTTGATGGTCCTTCTACGCAAAAAAAGAAGGCTTTACTACACAGTAAAACCCTCTTTTTTGGACGTCCAAATTGTTCCAGAAATAAAAATCCGCGTCTTAGACGCATCCCGTTGGTTTGGGAAGACCGGCCATCTTGCAGGCGCCTTTACCAGGACCGGATGGAAACAACTCATAGATGTGCTTCAATTTGTAACCCGTGACCTTGGAGAAGACCCTTACCATTGGCGCGATCCCGTTCTTCTTGTAATACTCCTGCAAGAAGTCGACACACTTATGGTGTTCGTCATTCAGCTCTTCTATTCCCTCTACTGTCTTTACATATCGGACCCACTCCGGAGACCAGTTCTCAAAGTTGTCAATGAAACCATCTTCGTCCACAGTAAAGGTTTTACCTTCATACTCGACAGTTGGCATACCAACGCCCTCCTTTCTGTTTTAATTCTGTATTAATGTTTAAACATCATATTCTTGTGCCTATCCTTATAGGCAACCCTAATACTAATAACTATATACATGAAAAAACCCCATTTGTCAACACGAAAAAGGGTGGAGCCGTATGCGACACATCTTCTGCCAAGTTCACACGCGTACATGCAGGCTATTTCAAGGTATAAGTCCCGGAAATCTGGTATTCTCAAATTCGCCGACTAACCCACTGACGTAGCGTGACGGGAAATGCACCCACTTTTTCGGATCAACGGTGGCATCCTTCATCCACCAGTTTACACTTTTTTCGAAAAAGCGTGTATTATCGAATTGAATGGGGATGTCCAAACTGAAAATTCGAAACTTGAAATCAGGTAACGCATCTACATCTTTGGGTTTTCCCCAATTTCAAGTTTCAAGTTTCAAATTTTACTGCCAAAACACAAGATCAACAAAGTGTAAACTACTTTTGACTTGTCGTGAAGGATGCCTCAACGGTCAAATAATGGACCTTTTTGTGCACCGATAGCCACTTCATCCCGTCCTGCCTTTTCCTTCAAATAGACGTTTACCATGGTGTCATGTATTGTCTCAAGGTATTTGCCCACGTAGTTGGCCTGAATGGGCAGTTCTCGGTGACCCCGGTCCACCAGGACGGCAAGTTCAATCCGGTCCGGCCGGCCGAAATCGATCAGAGCATCCATGGCAGCCCGAACCGTGCGACCCGTAAAAAGCACATCGTCTACCAGGATCACCTGTTTCCCATCCAGGGAAAAAGGAAGGTCTGTCTTCTGTACTACAGGCTGGTGTCCTATGCGAGTCCAATCGTCCCTGTAAAGGGTGATGTCCAGATCGCCTCTAAGAATATCATCACCTTCGATGGCAAGGATATTTGCGTTTATCCTATCAGCCAAAAACACCCCGCCCGTGTGGATACCGATCAGAACCAGATTTTCCGTTCCTCGATGTTTTTCCAGGATTTCGTGGGTCATCCGAATTAAGACCCGGTCTATATCGTTGCCCTTCAAGATAATCTCTTCTGTTGTCATGTGAATTATCTTCAATACGGATGGGGCGTATCCAGAACTTGGGGGATGCATGCTCTTGAAACGACCTGTGCCGCATTTGTGGAGTATTGGAGTACTGGAGTGTTGGAGTGTTGGAATGAAGCGCATCAAAAGTTCTTGAAACTCAAGTACTTAGTTGTTTGTTCTCAGCACTCCAGCACTCCAATACTCCGTGACCCATTGCCTGCCAAATTACAAAAGGATGCGGAAAAGTTGTTGTCTCCCCCCAACTGTTAGATACGCCCGGCATTGGCCTCCGGCCTGTATGGACTACGCCCCAGAGGGCAAGCTGCGGGGAATGCACTCGCTTTTGCGGTTCAAAGATCATACAGGGTGTCATCACGGTGCGGAACAGCCGGCCTCACCCTCCGGCCCTTTTTCTCGCCGATTAGAAAGGGTTCCTCCTGTTCAAGCAGGTCACCCATCTCAGCCTCAATCTGGTCCGGGGCTTCGCCCGCCTCCATACGTTCAAGGGCTTCTTCCATACCAGGGCCAAACCCGATACCTGCCACATCTGAGAGCTTGCGCATCAAACCTGCAGCCTGAGATGGATCATCCTCGTTGATTCTGTCGGCCTCACGGGTCAATAGATTCATGGCCTTTTCCATCCTGGCCTCGTCTATGGGAAGATCATCAAGGTCGTCTCCCTCCTTGGCCCCGGTGAGCCTGGCGAAGGTAGACATTTGCCTTTTCAGCTTCTTTTGCTTACACCTGGGGCAGAGAGGTCGTTTGGTTGTGTTCACGGAGATAGAAAAAAAGTTGAACATGGTATTGCAGTCTTCACAATAGAACTCATAAATAGGCACGGTATGTTCTCCTGGCTTTTTTTCCTGTCCTCAATTCGCAATTCCTGTCCTTTCACGAGTTCAACTATTCCATCACCTCAACCGTTCGGGACTGCTCGAACAGTTATCACACAAGACTATACTTTTTTAAAAAAATTTTAGTGGGAAGTCAAGAACTTAGTTCGCTTCGTTGTATCTTCTCAATAACCTGAGCCGACAGGTGGACAAAAGCTGAAAGCTGAAAGCTGAAAGCTCAAGGCTGAAAGGAAGAAAAGCTAAGAGCATGGGATTTAATTGTGTTGCTTTGAGCTTTCAGCCTTGAGCTTTCAGCTTGTTCAGTTTATCCGGGCCAGGCTCACTTATAAGCGAGTTTCAGACGTTTTCAAATTTAATTGCCTGTCGGCGGACTCCGTTTCAGGAGATCTCCCCGAACTTTTTGAACGGAAGAGCTTCTAATTATCCCGGCATGCAAAAAAGCAGGTTCCCCTGGTTGCTTTATTCCCAACCCTTTGATAATCTCCTCTTCTATGGAAGGGCCTTTCATCGAGTCTCTTCGGGTTGATTGCTTAGAGGATTTGGGTCCGGTGGAAACTATACTGTATTGTATCATTATTTTGTTTCCTTGCTAATATAGCTTTTCAGAAAAATACCTGCAAATTTGCGGGATGAATGGTCCTGATAACCATGTGAAATTACGCTAAAATGATGCGCAGCTTAATTCCGCAATCCGAAATCTGCAATCCGAAATACTATAGGTTGGGGGAATACCATGAAGCAGCTCAGGGTTCTGGTAACGGGAGGAGCGGGTTTTCTGGGTAGTCATCTGTGCGACAGACTCTTAGATACAGGAGCGGAGGTGCTCTGCCTTGACAACTTCTTTACCGGTTCAAAGGCAAATATACGACACGCTGCATACGGATCGGCCATGGAGAAGTTTGAAGTCATTCGTCATGACCTTGTTGAGCCGATCTTCTTGGAAGTTGATCAGATCTACAACCTTGCTTGCCCTGCTTCACCGGTTCACTATCAGCATAATCCTGTAAAGACAGTGAAAACAAATGTCATGGGGACCATCAATATGTTAGGCTTGGCCAAGCGTGTAAAGGCAAGAATCCTTCAGGCCTCCACATCTGAGGTCTATGGTAATCCCGAGCAACACCCCCAGAAGGAGACGTACTGGGGTCACGTGAATCCTGTTGGGCTGCGGAGTTGTTATGACGAAGGGAAACGGGTAGCTGAGACTCTGATGATGGACTATCACCGGCAGAACCAGATAGACGTTAGGATAGTGCGTATTTTCAACACGTATGGGCCGAGGATGGCCGTTTCAGACGGGAGGGTGGTAAGTAATTTTATTGTCCAGGCAATGAGAAATGACCCTATTACAATCTATGGAGACGGCAGTCAAACCCGCTCGTTTTGCTACGTCTCAGACATGGTTGACGGGTTGATGAAAATGATGAACTGCAACCATATTACCGGCCCTGTTAACCTTGGGAACCCCGAGGAATACTCCATCGAACGTATTGCCGAGCTTATTCTCGAATCAACCCATTCGAAGTCACAAATCGTCTACAGACCTCTGCCACAGGATGATCCTGTAAGACGGTGTCCGGATATCACCATTGCCCAGAAAGAACTGAGGTGGAAGCCTGTGGTTTCACTGCGCCAGGGGCTGGAAAAGACTATCGAATATTTCAGGCAGGTTCTGTGAGGCAGTTAGGTGTAAATAAAGCTGTATGGAAGGGGAGACTTATCCCATATCCCGGGCTTGGGCAGAATGCTCTGATTGGTGACAGTCATCCAGAAATATTCGGTGTTCAACTCTCTGAGTTTACCATCTTCAGGGGGCCTGGCATGAGAAGTGCGGTGGTATGTGGCCTGGAAGATGACTATGCCCTCATCGTCTTGCTCTGCGACAAAATAGTTCTTTTTCAGGGTATCGGCCTGCCACTGGTGGGTGTCTGAAATACGCTCAATATCAGTATTGGAAAGTTTCATTAATATGTACTTTGAAACACCCCTTTCCGAAATGCGGTAAATAGCCCTTGATTCACTGCTTCCAGCGTACACTGTGCAGATACAGGGAATTTGTTTGAGGAATTCGACCGCCACCATTGCCGCTGTCCGGCGGCCGCCCGCTGTTAAAGGTAGTCCGAAGTATTCAAAAAATTTTTTCTGGACCTCCTCAGCATAATCCTCGCCCTTTTCATAGAGATCCTTGGAGATATAGCGGAGTTCTCGGGCAAGATTCTCTGCCGCATCAGCGATTGGCCAGTCGATTCGAACATGAAAGTGAGAAAGACTGTAACGATTCCTGGCCTTGACACTCGGGTCTCGTTGAATAAGAATGGCATAGTCAACAGGCAGCATGGCCTTGAGAAACTCAGAGAAATGGGTCGATTCAAAAAGTTTTATATTCCTGTAATACTGTTTTGAAAACCGAAGCGTTTCAGATCGCATCAGATTCTCTTTTGTCACCTTGTTTTCATCAAAGAACCGTATGTATTTTTTGAAGGCGCCGGGAATCAGATCCTCCACAAAAATGACAAGAAATCTGTTGTGCAATTCGTACTCAACATCAGGAATGCGAGCTCTCGGTTTCAGTTCCCGCTTCTCCACAAAGGGATACGGGACGTGCTTGTTCACAAAATTCTGATACGATTCCACCAGTCCGTACTGCAGAAGATACTCGTCCAATTCGTCCCTGAGGGCTTCATAGATCGAACGTCGAAGTTTGTCCTGCCGGCTTAAGAGCTCACGATAACTCCAGTAGCTCACAAATCCCCCCCTAACGATTATAGCCGATCCGATAAGTGGCATCACTATAAGGGAATCTTTTCGTGAAGTCAATATCTTATAGCAAGGTTTACGAGACAATTACCGGCTTGTCTCATGGTTCGGTCATTTGGCTGTTGAGGTGGTTCAAACGGTCAATCCACTTATAGATCCGTTGACGCCAGAACCAAGCAGAACCCACCAGGACAAGCGTGATGCCAATAAGCAAGGCCAATGTGGCGTAATCCTGCTGAAAGACATGGGCCCCTTGCAGACTTAACATTAGGGTGCCCGGCATCCGGCCAATACAGGTCATGACCGTAAAGACCTTTAGCGAGATACTGGTCAAGCCAAGGAAAAGGCAAAGATAGTCTTTGGGAAATCCCGGAAGAATAAAGAACACGAAAAACAAAATGGCTCCTTGATGTCTTGCCAAAGCGTCAAACCTGAGAAGGTTGTCAGATGGGATCCATTTTTCAACATAGCGTCTTCCAAGCATACGGCCGACCGCAAAGTTGATCACCGAACCTGCTGTCAGACCTATTGTGGAATAGGTAAAACCTGGAAAGGTCCCAAAGAGATAGCCGCCAACAAATCCACTCGCTTCTCCTGGAATAGGGGCGAATACGACCTGTAAGATCTGAGTTCCAACAAAGGCTGCTGGCGCGCCCACAGGCCCACAGGCCATCAGGAATGCCTTAACCTGTTCCTGATCTCTAACAAGGGCATACCATGCCACTGCCCTTTCCCACAGGAGCGCCGAGTTTAGAGATATGACTATCCCCAGGAAGCCTGTGCCTGCAAGAACCAAAAGGACCAAGGTTATCTTAGCGCGACGGGTCATAACGAAGTGGCTCTGGGAGCCCATTCTGCGGGATGTTAAGATTCAAGCGGTAGCGTGATTTGAGGCCATAATTGAAGGGAAGGCCGTATCTCAGGTTTCTTCCATAGAATAGATTCCAATGGGTGTTTAGTTGAAGCATGGGCCAGGCAATCCGGTTTCCTTCCAAGACATGAACAAAGGCCCCGCCTGCGTCGCTTAAACGCGAAAACACGGATTGTTCATCAAAACCAAGTTTTTTTGCTATCTCGGTGCTGTCGCCACCCGAGGTGATTGTGTAGGCGTCGTGTTGATGGGCCTCCATGATTGCTTCTAATATGGAGCGTTCCGGCCCTTGAAACCCGGGGTCCTCAGCCTTTCCTACAGGACCCTTTTTATATATGGTCTTGGCCTTCAAAAGGTGCGACACAAACAATTTGGTGGTCTTCTCTCCAATGCTCCAGAGATTGAACTCATCCTTTTTTGGATGGTTATGGATTTCCGCGGGGGTCATATTGAGGATATTCGAGTCATACCGCACGAGAAAGTCAACGGGTGGTATGAGCTTTTTCCGTCCCAGGGGACGACTGTAAAGGTCCTGAAAAAACTTGACAAGGCCCTTACTGACATTTTTTTCTAATAACATGTTTGTTGCCTCTCCAAAGTTGTATCGTTGACCCTGTATTAGTTCATTGCTAAGGACCGCAACGATCCCCGGGATACCGGCCAACAGGATGCACGGAACCTTTTCGGAGAGCACCGAGTTTTTTATCAGACCCAAATAATCGCCCACTTTCAGACCACCAAAAATCGGGACAAAGGGGTATTCGATGATGTGGATGACCTGCTTGTTTTCCATCATTTCTATTTCGGTCTGCCTTCCTACCAGATTAAGGACATTGGTAAATCCTATCATGGAGGCATGCTTACGGTGGGAGGTGTTAAAGGCATCGTTCACATAGAAATCGATCAGGGGTTCTAAGATTGAGACGTAGCGAGAGCCATTGTTGATCTCGTGTGGCCTGAGCCCTGCTTTGTCCCTTATATAGACCTCGTCCACCAGGAAGCGGATATTGTTAAGGATCAGTATATCCCCGTCCTTTAGCGAACGAACCTTCCTCGTGATCACTTTCTCTTGCGTCAAGTTACCGAGATACTTGACCTCCTTTTTCGGCTGCCATGGACGGTTGATGAACTTCCTGATGACCCTTGCATGTTGGTCAAGCTCAATGAAATCGTGTTTGCCTGCCCGCCCCTGGTGACCGATCACAACTACCCGCGCACCATAACCGGAGAGCTCTTCTAAAGTGGGAATCGCAAGTCGAATCCTTTCACTCCCTGTGATGCGGCCATTGTCGTCCACAGGAACATCAATCCCGGAACGTACAAGTACGGTCTTGCCCGCAAAGGCCTCGCGACCAAAAACCTGCTTGTACTTGGTGTGATACTGAGTAGAACTGACTTCTTTTAAGGAGGCATCTCGGGACGGGTGGGCATTTCGTATGCAGCGGTAGATGATATCGTCAATAGTGAGAAAATTAAGATAAGCGTTGGCGTTGTCAGAAGGGGGCAAATCCTTGTCCGATCTCAGATCTCTCTCGGGTTTTTCGTAATACCCTATGATTTCCTCAATGTTCACGAAAGACTCTCCTTGCGAAAATAAGCTATACCCTGAATGGTGATGGCTGTAAATTCCTCTCCTGGGGAACGACTGACCTAATCCCCGGGAACGCCGATTATGGCACTTATGCGAGCCCTATCCACTATGCTATAGCTTTTCAGAAAAATACTTGCAAATCTGCGGGATGAATGGTCCTGATAACCATGTGAAATTAGGCAAAAATGATGTGGAGGTTAACTCCGCAATCCCTGGCCCAGACCTGGCCAATAGGCTCTGTGGTTGCATATATGAAGCGAGCGCCAGGGTAGGCCGCAATCGAAAATCCAAAATACTATAATATGGTGGCGTCACAAAATCAACCGTTCATTGCCCCAAATGAGAATTGTTGCTAAGCGGGCTTTACGTTTGACATCATTGGGCAGTTCCAATAACCTAGTCAAGGCATGAAAAAAACAATACTGCATCACTCCAATACCCCGTGGCCGGTTAGTGATCAGATACGATGAGGACATTCCATGTGAGGGATATCATGAAAAGCACAGTCTATTTTATCGACTTAAGGGCAACATATAGTGAAAATCTTCTGGGAAAAATCGGAAGGCTTCTTCATACAGCAGGACTTTCTGAAACGATCAAAGAGAGAGAGCTTGTTGCCGTTAAGCTCCATTTTGGAGAGTTGGGAAATACAGCCTTCATACGTCCGGTATTTATCCGAAGGATAGTGGAAACCATCAAAGGCATTGGTGGCATTCCATTCCTGACAGATTCCAACACCCTGTATGCCGGCGCAAGAAGCGATGCTGTCCATCATCATACAACAGCTATTCAGAACGGTTTTGCCTATCCTGTGGTGGATGCTCCGGTTATTATTGCAGACGGATTAAGGGGTCGGAGTGAGACTTGTGTAACCATTAACCAGAAGCGTTTCAAGAGGGTGTACATTGGGTCTGAGATTGTTCAGGCAGATTCCTTGTTGTCAGTAGCCCATTTCAAAGGACATGAGCTCTCCGGTTTTGGAGGTACAATAAAAAACCTGGGCATGGGATGCGCATCACGGAGGGGAAAGCTTGCCCAGCACTCAACCGTGGCTCCAAAAGTCAAGAGGAAAAAATGTGTTGGCTGCGGGGACTGTGTAGTTCACTGCCCACGAGAAGCCCTTTCCCTAATCGAAAAAAAGGCGGTCATAAACCCAAAGAAGTGCATAGGATGTGGGGAATGTATAATTATTTGCCCTAACAGCGCAATACAGATCCAGTGGAATCAGCAAATACCTGTTTTCCTGGAAAATATGGTGGAATACACAATGGGTGTCTTAAAGGGTAAAAAGGATAGGGTATTGTTTTTGAATTTTATTACAAATGTGTCTCCGGCGTGTGACTGCTTAGCCCATAACGATGCGCCGATTGTGAGGGACATCGGAATAGTTGCTTCAAAAGACCCAGTTGCCATTGACCAGGCGTCTGCCGACCTTGTGAATCAGGAGCAGGCTCTTCCAGGATCATGCCTTGAAACAAACATCAACCCGGGTGAGGACAAGTTCAGGGGCATATATCCAAAAGTTGACTGGACCATCCAGCTCCACTATGCAGAAAAGATAGGGCTTGGGATCCGCGCATACGAGGTTGTAAAGATTTGAAGGGGGGCGCCGAAAAGAAGATAGAAACGGAAAGAGGGCAACACGCCCGACGTGCTGCCCTCTTTAGCCGATTTAACATTTAAGATTCCCCGCAGCCTGCTGCGGGGAATACACCACTCGCTTTTGGGGTTCAACTACATATTCAAATCATGCGCAATCCCGTGGCAGGTCCCGCATTTTGACGTGTCCAACATCATGTCCTTGGGATGAGGCTCGCCGTGGCACCTGGTGCACGGGGGGATCTCTTTATGAGAGGGATGACAGTCGGCACACTTGACCTCTGTATGTAAAGTCACTTTTTTCTGCAACATGTTTTCTACGTCGCCATGGCAGCCGGCGCATACGGGGTTTTCGGTTTCTTCAGCATATGATATCATCTTAGGCTTATGAACCGGGTGGCATGTCATGCAGTCTGCTGTTGCCATTTGAACTTCGGGGCTGTGGGACTCATGACAGGCACTGCACTCTGGGATGAACCCATGCTTTTCAGCGTGGCAGTCTGCACAGGTCACGTCGGTTGTATGCTTGCTCGGATTATTGCATATCTCGCCGCCCTCCTTGGTGTGGCACATGGCGCAATAGTCCTCTACCTCCGCCATGGGGATTGCCATTGGCTTGTGTGGGTCAGCGTGACAGCTCAGACACGGGGTAATGTTCGGGTTATCACCGTGGAACGCCCCACCGGTTGCACTCACGTGGCACCAGGCACAGTCAGGCATGATCTCTTCATAGTTTTGCTTTCGAGGGTTGTACACATGGTATTCCCTGTGGCAGCGCACGCAGTCAATCTGGTGCCTCCCTCCCTGCTTTCTGATGGCCTCAAAGATAGAAAGATGACACTGACCGCACTCCGCAGTGGTTAACGGCTTTATCTGTGTCTGATATGCCGACTTTTCGGCTGGTAAAGCAGCCTCTTTTGCCTCTGCTGCAGGACAGGACTTCTTGTGTTCGAGATCCAGGGTCTCGGTCTTAATGCCCGCTCTCTTGTCACAACCCAAGCCCATCGTCAAAACAATCGTCAAAACAATACCAGCGAGACCCGCAATCCATTTTGAACTCATCATACCCTCCACCTTTTTGTTTAGAATTTCTTGCATGCGCTAAGAGAAACTGCAGCGCAAAAACTATTCATCCCTAAGCCTTTAAATCATGTGCTATGCCATGGCATTGAGCGCACTTGGAATATTTCTCCAGCATCCCTTTTCCATGGGGGTTGCTGTGGCATGCAGTGCATGGCGGTATCATCTTGTGTGTATCACGGTGACAAAAGGCACAGGCAAGATCATGGTGCTTGGTCGTATTCTTTTCCAGCAAGTCAGACGCTTCCTCATGACACGCCCCACAATAGTGCGAAGGTGTCTCCTGGCGATAGGTAATAACCATGGGCATATGGACAGGATGACAGGACAGGCACGTCTGAGAATCCATGTCCTCTGTATGCTGTTCATGGCAAATCATGCAGTCCGGAATCTGCCGGTGGGTTACGTGGCATTCGTTGCATGCCACATTCGTGTGGGCACTCGGGTGGTCTTTGACCTCATCACCCTGTTGCTGGTGACATGTGAGGCAGGGTCCGGTGATGTCGCCTTCGAACGTCAAATCCAGGGGGGCATGGGTGTCGGAGTGACAGCTCGAGCAGTCCTTAAGTTCATAATGAGGGGCTCCGCTGTGGCAAAGGCCGCAAGCGGGTATTGCATTCGTTCCCTGGGGAGGATGCTCTCGGTGACAGTCCAAACAGCCCACCTCTGTCTTATGTTTGTCGCCGTGGGCTTCTATCGTTTGAGGCTGCTGCTGGTGGCACAAAATACAATGAGCATTGGTCAGAGTCGCGACTTCCAGGCGGGCTGCAGGAGGAGAGGACCTCACAACGGCTCTTTTTTCACAACCAAAAGTGCAAAGCAAAGCGATCATTCCGGCGACAACAATAACACAAGCCATCGGTCTGATTGCACTCGGCGTATTGGACAATGCTGGTCGTCTTTGTCTTTTCACTCCACGCATACCTTCTTTCCTCCACTTTGCTAGGTTTACCCTCAAGAGCACAACCTAAATCAAGGGCCGTAGATTAAGGTATAGTAAAAGAAATACTTATTGTTAGAACACACTCACTCATGTGTCAAAACCGCATTTTTCTATCACTATAACAGGATGATGTCAAGTGGTTTTTCGTAAAACGTGGGGGCTGGATGTTTTGTCTAAGACCGAAAGGATGCGCCCCATGCGCCAATGTTTCCGATTGCAGCCCTGATATACCTCGGAAGGTCATACATGGTGATTTTTTAGGTGAGTCATGAGCATCAAGAGCAAGGCGCGAAGGCGCGGAACATCTGGCTATTGCAAGCCTGAGCAACGCCGCTATTGATGTTCATGGCCGGCGAAAAAGTGTCATTTGTGGCCTTTCGAGGTATAAATGCAGTTGGATTGATTTCCTCTATATACGACTTGATACCCACTACAATTGCATCGGCTATGTCCTCCTGGTAACTAGCGCTGTTCAACCTGCGGCACTCCTTCGGATTTGTAATAAAAGCGACTTCTACCAATATACTCGGCATCTCAGCGCCAAGCAACACATAGAAGGGGGCCTGTTTGACACCTTTGTTATTGATCCCGCCATATTTCGGTCTCAATTTCCTGACCATGGCTTCCTGAACGCAACCCGCAAGGCGACTTGATTCATCTATCTTTGCATTGTTCATCAGGTCACTCAAGATGGACTCAAGGTCACTGATATTTTTCGCTGAGGTGGCATTCTCCCGCGCAGCTACCAGGATGGCGTCTTCATCTGTGGCTAGATTCAAGAAATAGGTCTCAATCCCATGACAGGCCCTCCTTTTGTGGGCATTGGCGTGAATGGACACAAATAGGTCCGCATTCTTTGTGTTTGCCATGGCGGTGCGTTCTTCAAGCGAAAGAAAGACATCTCTGTTTCGGGTAAGTATGGCCTCGCATCCCAGCCGTTCACGAATCTTCCTGGCCAGTCTTCGGGAGATCTCCAGTGTCACGTTTTTCTCTTGCATACCCCGCAAATACCCAAGGGCACCAGGATCTCTTCCCCCGTGTCCAGGGTCAATGACAATCCGCTTTACCCCAAGCGCCAGTTGTTTGGCCAGGGCGCCCTTAGGTACTTTGCAGCCCGATTTCTCCACTTTGTGTTTGAATGGTTTTATAGACGCAGTCTTCCTCGGCACACCACTGATATCAACCACAATGCGAAACGGGTTACGCAGGGAGAATATCTTATAATGGTCGATGGATTTGATATCCAAGACTACCCTGACCTTGTCCAGACTATATTGAGCTGTACGGGCACCGCTAAGCAAATAATCTGCAATGGGCACAACCGGTTTTAGCCCGGGCTCGATGCGCGCATGATCAAGATCAACATAAAGACGCATGGGCTTTTCAATGGTGGGGTCTCTTTTTAACAGCCGGTGAGAATAGGGCACTTCGGACTCAACATCAATTACCACACGCGTATAACTTGGGCTGGACCAAAAACGTATGTCCTTTATCTCAGCGAGCGACCCTGATTGAAGCTTAGACCTTATTTTTCGGCTGGAGGGTCTTTTGATCAGTGGACGTGCCCTGGATCTTGAGGTCCCTTTGCTGACGGAAACATGGCGAGCCACGCTCTTTTTCTTCTTAATATCCCTTCTATCGACCCCACTCAGTTCAGCAATCGCCATCTTGGCGTTCAACCTGAACGGGCTCTTTGGAAAACGCTTCAACAAGCGATTGTAGTAATCAAGGGCCTGTTGCCTGTCCTGTGGGCTGCAAGATAACTCATACAACCTGGCATACAGACGTGCCGTCATGCAAAGCGAGTCATCTGCCCTTGGTCCATTCGGTCGGCCCGAATAAACGGACCGAAATCGTTTTATGCAGGCAATCCAATAATATCGGGATTTCTGTTTTTGAGGATCTTTCAGGAGTCTTTCAAAACTCAACTGGGCGTGCTGATAGTCGTTTGCGGTTTGGTCTCCGTCAGCTATAGGCGGGTATAAAGCAAACGCAAAGGGCAAAACGAGAAAGAATATTATAGGCTTACACGTCATCCACGTATCTTCTCAACAACCTGTTTAGAAAATCTCCCCGAACTTTTTGAGAAGTTACTCATCCACAAGCTCTTTTATGGCATTCAACTGATTCAATGCTTCAAGGGGAGTTATGTTGGAAATATCAAGTCTTTTCAATGTGCTGATTGCAATCTGATCTGATGACTTAAAGAGAGAAAGCTGAAGACCCCCGTCCTTGTCAACCGGCTTGTATGAATGTGCAAGAACCGGTTTCCCTGAACCGTTCAGTTCACCGTTTTCTATGTTCTTCAATATTTCTTTGGCCCGATCCAGGACATCTGCGGGAATGCCGGCCAGGCGGGCTACCTGGATACCGTAGCTTCGATTCGTGCCCCCTTCAACCAGTTTTCTCAAAAAAATAATCTCATCATTCCATTCCTTGACAGCGACATTGCAGTTCTTGACACGTGGCTTCGAAAGGGCCATGTCCGTCAGCTCATGATAGTGCGTGGCAAAAAGGGCCTTGATCCCACGGCCTTTCCAGTCATGTAAATATTCCGCCACAGCCCAGGCAATACTCAGGCCGTCAAAGGTGCTGGTGCCTCTGCCGATCTCATCCAGAATCACCAAACTCTTCTCTGTTGCATTATTCAAGATGTTGGCGGTCTCCTGCATTTCCACCATAAAGGTGCTCTGGCCTTCGGCAAGGTTATCTAAGGCCCCAACCCGCGTGAAAATCCGATCCACAATCCCAATGGAGGCAGCTTCCGCCGGAACGAAAGAACCCATCTGGGCCAATATTATCAACAGGGCAACCTGACGCATGAGCGTTGATTTTCCAGCCATGTTTGGTCCGGTAATGATAAGCACCTGCTGCGAGGCATGATCCATCTCAATCGTATTCGGCACAAACCGTTCCGATGACACCAATCTTTCAATGACTGGATGACGACTCTCCTTCAAGAAGAGGCTGTCGCCGTCATTAACAATCGGCTTCACATAACCATTTTGATCAGCCAGTTCTGCCAATGCCAGCAATACATCCAGATTGGAGAGAACGTCAGCCATCGTGGCAATGCGGCGATGACTCTGAGCCACCCTTTGCCTTACGACACAAAACAGCTCATACTCCAACTGGAATCGTTTTTCTTCAGCCCCCAGCACTTTGGCCTCATAGGCCTTAAGGTCCTCGGTAATATAGCGCTCCGCGTTAACCAGGGTCTGTTTTCGCAAATAGTGGGCCGGCACTGATTTCGTATGGAGCTTAGATACCTCAACGTAGTAGCCAAAAACCCTATTGAAGCCTACCTTCAAGGTTTTAATCCCTGTAGCTTGCCGTTCCTTGGCCTCCAGACGTGAGATCCAATCTTTTCCTTCCCTACAGCTCCGAATAAGCTCATCGAGTCCTTGCTCAAAGCCAGGCTTAATAATGCCACCTTCGCGCACAGTGAGTGGCGAGTCATCACAGATGGCATCTTCGATCAAACCAGCCACATCTGCAAGATCGTCCCATTTTGAACAGATCTCCACAAAAAAATGCCCTGCAAGTCCATCAACCAATGCACGTATGTCAGGGAGTCTTTGGATAGAGCGCTTCAACGCTAACAGGTCTCGGGCGTTGCACCGATCAAGCGCAATCCTGGCATTTAGGCGCTGCAGATCATGTATACCTTGAAGCGCTATCCTCGCTGAACGCCTGACAGGAAGATTCTCCTTGGTCTCTTCCACTGCATCCAATCGGAGTTTGATTTTCTCAATATCCAAAAGGGGATACTGAAGCCATGCCCGCACCATACGAGCTCCCATGGCTGTTACGGTTTGATCAATTATGCCAAGAAGGGCTCCGCGTTTGGAACGGGTCCCAATGGTCTCAAAGAGTTCCAAGTTCCTTTTGGTGACCTCATCTATAACCATGAAGTCAGAAAGACTATAGGATACAATTCCGGTAATGTGGACGAGATCTTCCTTTTGCGTCTCATCCACGTAGCCCAGCAGGGCACCGGCAGCTCCAATCCCGGCCCGCCATTCATTGCAACCAAATCCTTCCAGAGAATGGGTCTTAAACTGCCTCAGTAGGCGGGCCCGGGCAGATTCCAGTTCAAAGCGCTCATCGTTCAGGAAATTGACTGAGGTCTTCCCAAGCGGTTCTACCATCGCCTTGATTTCAGATGTTTCGCGATTGGACTCTGCAAAAAGGCTTTCGGTTGGTCCTATACGTCGGCACTCGTCTCGGATCTTGTCGAAATGGCTTGACTCAGTCACCCTGAAAGTCCCAGTGGAGATATCCAAATGGGCGACCCCGTAATGACCCTGCCGGACAAAAACAGCCATGAGAAAATTGTTGGACCTTGCATCTAAAATCTCTGTGTCAACGACCACCCCTGGTGTTATGACCCGCACTACATCCCGCTTAACAAGCCCCTTGGTCTTTGCCGGATCTTCAACCTGTTCGCAGACGGCCACCTTGAAACCGCCCTCGATCAGTCGCGCAATGTAGCCCCGGGCAGCATGGTGGGGCACACCGCACATAGGAACTGATTCTTTGTCCTTCTTGTTTCGGGAAGTCAGAGCAATTTCGAGGATTCGAGATGCTATCTTTGCGTCCTCAAAGAACATCTCATAGAAATCGCCCATGCGGTAGAACAGGATAGCATCAGGATACTGCTGCTTGATTGACAGATATTGCTGAACCATCGGGGTGGCTTTAACCATGGCAGCAGAACCCGTAGCGTCTAATCCGGATTAGACTTGTTCGGTCACTTCGGTTAGTTCGGCCATTTCGGAAGGCGTATCTTCTTTCTCGACAGGCAAGCTTTTGAGGACTTGAATTTCTTCTTCTAACTTGCGGATTGTTTTACGATGGTTCTTTATCTCATTTTTTGCCCTAACGCGCTCACTAAGCCCGCTAAGAAAGGAAACAAGAAGTCCTGTGAAGAAAAATGCCAGCAAGTACACAGATAAGTAAATGGGGGGGGTTTTATCCTGCCACAGAAGGAGGTTAAGAGTTATGGCCTTTTTCTCCAAAAGAATATCAATGTTTTGTACCACCAGAATCACTAGTAGGACTATCACGACGGACCAAAACAGGGGTTTTATGGGTTTCATCTTGACTCCTCCTTATTAGTTCTATATTCAGTCGAGCCTCTCAAAATATGGTTTAAGACTATGATACGTTGCTTCAAGGTGCTCAGGTATCACACGCACCTCACCAAACACGGTCATAGCATTGGTATCTCCGTGCCACCGCGGTACAATGTGAAAATGAAGGTGCTGCTCTACGCCTGCGCCGGCCACGACGCCAAGATTCAGACCCACATTGAATCCATCCGGCTTCATCGCTTCTCTCAGGATCCCGATCGAGTCTTTCATCATCCTTAAGATGTCAGCCATCTCAGCCATTGTCATCTCGTCTAAGGACGATATATGTCTTTTGGGAGCAACCAGAAGGTGTCCATTAATATACGGATACTTGTTCATCATGACCATGGATAGCGCACCCTTGTACAGGGTAAGATTGCTCCGCTCAAACAGGGCAATACAGAATATACACTCGTGTTCTTTTTCACTCAGGATATACTCAATACGCCAAGGAGCCCAAAGGGTCTTCATAGCTCTATCTCAACAAAATATGTCCCTCGTTTCCATAATCACCGTCCTCCTGCTCTCAGAGGCTGGATACCGATGGGGCCAAAGCCCCATGATCCACAGTAGTTATTATAGCAGATTTAGCTGAAAAGACAAGCCCTTTTCTGTGTCCCTTGTCCTCATCCCGAAAGCGGGCCTATGTGAGCGTTACGAATTCCACATCGCCCCAGAAGCCGATCTTGTTACCCAGGATAACAACAATGCCTCTAACCCCTTCAATTTTTTTTCCAAACATTATAGCTCGATCAATGTCGTTTTTGTCTAACACCTCATTTCCAATGGCTGTGGCAGCCGCATCTGCAAGCGCCCCAGAGTCTGAGATCACTACGGCTGCGTCGGCCCTTCCAAGGCTAAGGGAATGACCCAAGGTTCCCGAAGACGTACAAACTGCCACAGGATGCCCCGGGGAATCGATGCGCAGCCCCAGCTTGCCGCCCACAAAAGATTTGCCAACAAATATGGATGCGACTAGAGGAAAACCCGTCCTGACAAAAATGTCTCCACCATTTTCAATGATCACATCTTCTGTATGTGCTAAGAGGTCTTGCCCCACATACTCGGCAATGGCCCCTGCAACTGCCGCCATCGGCCCAACACCAGCCTTTTGGCCAGCCTCAATCATTGTTCTGACAATAGGTGGGGCCAGGTGGTCCTGCGGCAATGGGGTCATCCTATGGACGAATTCCGGATGCTGTTCAATATGGCGCTCAAGAGGAATCCTGTGTCGCAAAACAAGATCTCTGGTTTCGGTCTCGACGCATCTGTCAGCCCTGACAAGAAGATCGGTCTCCTTTACCACAACCCGGAAACATGCCAGTTTTCTATGCGAGACTATACTGCGATAAGCGCGATGTTCATACGGCTTCATATTGGTCTCGGCATCCTTCATTCACCAGTTTACACTTTTTTCAAAAAAATGTGCATTATGGAATTGAACGCGGATGTTGAAACTGGAAATTCGAAATTAGGTAACGCATCTACATCTTTGTGTTTTTCCCAATTTCAAATTTCCAGTTTCAAATTTCACTGCCAAAATACAAGATCAACAAAGTGTAAACTACTTTTGACTTGTCGTGAAGGATGCCAAGGATGCCATAGTTTCCTACTTCTAACATACGGTTTCAACCGCACTATAGCCCAAAAACTTGTTGATCGCTTCGGTCAACTCCATGCCGACTTTTGCTTTCAAACTGTCAGGCAGCGCAATGACCGTGTCGGTCCTTTGGGGCATAAGAAGGTGCAGATAGGTGCTGCAAGACCCCTTGTGTTGCTTCAAGATCTCGGAGAGTTCTTGTAGACCCTGTTTGTTGAAAGACGAAATATCGAGGTAAACATGCACACTCGTTGTCCAGGCTTCCTCAGCCTTGTCTATTGCAACAACCGTGTCAGCAAGGATCTTAGTGGACGTCTCGTCTCTGGTAATGCGACCTTCAACTATAATGACAGAGTCCTTCTCGATGAGGCTGGACACGGAGGAATAGAGCGAGGAGAAGAGGGTGACTTCTACAAAGCCACTCAAGTCCTCAAGGGTGACAAAGGCCATAACCGCCCCTTTCCTGTCATTGTGGAGCTTATAATCCTGTACAACGCCCCCTATGCGAACGACTCTACCATCTGAAAGGTCCGGAAGTTCCACGGTGTTCGTGTTGGCGAATTTCTTGAGTATCGCCTCATGCCTGGCAAGCGGATGCCCGGTTATGAAAAATCCGAGGGATTCCTTTTCATAGTTCAGCAGGTCAGCCTCGTTCCATTCCGCTATTTCAGGAAATGGGGGATAGACCGTCCGATGGTTGTCCATTGGCATAGTATCAAAAAGGCTAAATTGGCCGCTTGAGCGATCCTTCCGGATTTTTTGTCCAACATCAAAGGCCTCCTCCAGCACATACATCATCTGAGATCGTCTCACGCGTGTTGAATCAAAAGCCCCGGACTTGATCAGACTTTCAATAACCCGGCGGTTGACCTTTCTATGGTCTACACGTTCGCAGAAATCAAACAGCGATTCCAAGGGTCCACTCTTTTTTCTTACCTCAAGGATCGACTCTATTGCCCCTTGTCCAACATTCTTAACGGCTGCCAGGCCAAAACGAATCTTGCCGTCTACTACAGTGAAATTCATGTCGCTTTGATTAATATCAGGGGGAAGAATCTCAATGTCCTGGTTACGACATTCGGCAATGTACTTGACGACCTTTTCAGTAAAGTTCATTTCACTTGTTAGGATGGCGGCCATGAACTCGACTGGAAAGTGAGCCTTCAGGTAGGCCGTCTGAAAGGCAATCATGGCATAGGCCGCGCTATGGGCCTTATTAAAACCATAACGCCCGAATTTTTCCATCAGGTCAAAGATTTTGTATGCCTTCTCCGGATCCACCCCCCTGTTTTTTGCCCTTGAGAGAAACAACTCACGTTCTTGAGCCATGATACCTGCGATCTTCTTGCCCATCGCTTTTCTCAGGTTGTCTGCCTCGGCCATTGAATAGTCTGCAAGCACACCGGCTATCGTCATCACCTGTTCTTGATAAAGGATAACCCCATAGGTATCCTTAAGAATAGGCTCAAGTTCCGGGAGAAGGAAGGTCACTGGAACACGACCATTCTTTCTTTCAACAAACTCATCATGCATGCCACTGTCCAAGGGTCCGGGACGATAGAGGGCGACCAACGCAATGATATCCTCAAAACAGGCTGGCTTCAGGCGTGACAAGAGATCTTTCATTCCTGAGCTTTCCAACTGGAAGACCCCTGTGGTCTGGGCTGAAGCAAGGAGTTGGAATGTCTTTTTGTCCAGCAGATCCAGGTGTGCCAAGTCCGGCGGCACACCGCCCCGTCTGTGTATGATTTCGCATGTTTCCTTCATTACAGTTAGATTGCGAAGTCCAAGAAAATCGAATTTGATCAATCCGATCCTCTGCACTGCGTTCATGTCATATTGGGTTATTACCTCCCCTTTTTTCCCTCTGGCCAGCGGAAGATGCTCAACCAATGGCCGATCCGAGATGACTACTCCTGCAGCGTGGGTTGAAGCGTGCCTCGGGAGCCCTTCCAAGGCCTGGGCAATGGTGAATAGCTCTTTCACCTGGGGGTTTTCCTCTGACATCTTGTCCAATTTGGACCCCTGGCAAATAGCGCTTTCGAGGCCGATGTTCAGCGCATCGGGTATCATCTTAGCGATCTTGTCAACCTCTCTTAGGGGGATGTCAAGGGCCCTCCCCACGTCCCTTATGACCGCTCTTGCCTGCATCTTGCCAAATGTAATAATCTGGGCTACGTAATCCGGGCCTCCGTATTTATTCACCACATACCTGAATACTGTATCTCGGCCTTCTATGCAGAAATCAACATCGATGTCGGGAAGACTTTTGCGTGCAGGATTCAAGAATCGTTCAAATATCAAACCGTACGCAATAGGATCAATGTCAGTAATCCTAAGACTATAAGCGACAAGACTTCCTGCTGCAGAACCCCGGCCAGGACCTACCGGGATATCTGACTCTTTGGCAAACCGAACGAAATCCGCAACCACAAGAAAATACCCGGAAAAGCCCATTCCCTTGATCACATCCAGCTCCTGGTCAAGGCGTTCGTGGTATTGCCGGTGGAATTCTTGCGAGAAGCCAGGGGTCTCTGAACCGGCTTCCTGAAGTCGCATTTCCAGCCCCTTTTCGGCCTCACGTTCTAAGTAATCATCCACACTCAC